>NZ_JBFOFP010000006.1:0-193443 GCF_040887305.1 Enterococcus sp. C57
ATTAGCGAAAGTACAAGAAGCACAAAAAGCTTATAATGATGCGCACATTATTGTACTTCCTAAAGGAAATAAATAGGCGAATTGATGACAAAGAAATATTTTTATCATGAAATCGATTAGGTTAGAAAAAATGATTGATTGGATAAATAATCTAAAAAAGAGCTTGGAACAAAAAAACGTGCCAAGCTCTTTAGCATATGTAAAAATAAATAAAAGCGGTTGTGACATACTTTTGTCACAACCGCTTGTTTAGTAGTTAATCATTCTTTTTCAGGTAATTTATTCTCTAAATCAGTACGTACCACTAGAACATCACAAGTGGCGTTACGAATCACATATTCTGAAACAGAACCAATAAATAGACGTTCAACAGCATTCAATCCTGTTGCACCTAACATGATTAAATCTACATGGTTATCCTCAGGAATTTCTTTAGCGATGATTTGTTTCGGCGAGCCGTATTCAATCACGGTAGTAACATTGTTCAATCCCGCTTTTTTAGCATTTGCTTCATAATCAGCTAGCGTTTGCTTCGCCATTTCAGTTGCTTGCTCTGCCAACATGCCATCAAATGATGAAACGGTTTGGAAAGAACGAGTATCAATCACGTGTGCTAATAAAAGTTCTCCATTATTTCTGATAGCAACGTTTACGGCTTTTTTAAAAGCTAATTCAGCTTCATCAGAGCCATCTACGGCAACCATAATTTTTTTGTACTGTTGTAACATAAGCATTCACTCCTTCAGATAAATCAATCATTTATAATTCTATTGTAAAACAAGTTGAACAAAAAGAGAATTATTTACTGTTTGGTTTGACCATTTTCCGAGCGAAAGTAAAACTGAAGACAGAAGCAACAATAATGACCAAGAGCAGGTAAGCCAAAGCAATAAATCGTTGATTGAAAAAGGCGACAAAAATACCTAATACCCCTAGGAAAGCGTAAATGGCACCATAGAATTGTAAATAGCCACGATTTTTCTCTGTTTCTTCTATTAATACGAAAAAGATGGGTTGTTTTTTTAATAAATAATAGCTAACAAATAATAATAATAATGCGGCAATGCCCATTAAAAGTTGAATCATAGAAATTCCTCCAAAAGTCTAAAGATTGGTCAAATAATGTTTTTCAAGGGATCTACTCGAAAAAAAAGGAGCTGTACCAAGTAATTGGCATAGCCCCTTAATCTTCAAAAAATGGTAATCTCCGTTAATGCCGTTGTTCGTCCTGTAGTATTGATCCCGCGAATTCAAGCAGGTGGGTCCCACGGTCGTAGCCTCGAACTACCAAATGATAAGGCATGTTACCAGCAGTGACACAAGACGGGTCCCAAGATATCAATAAAAATGTTCGGTCAACACACAAAGAGGACAATTCGAACATCACAGATTTCCCACCTCTATAGTAGCATATGGAAATAAAAAGAGCAATGAGAGCGCTCATGGAAAATCAAGTCTATGTCGTTGGCTTATTGCCTCCTGATTTTTTCCATTCTTTGATTCGCTGATATTGTTGCCCAAGGGCTTGTTCATATTTCCCTGTAGTCTTCGGATGATAATAAGACGCTTGTTTTAATTTGTCGGGTAAATATTGTTGGTTCACCCAGGCTTGATCAAAATTGTGAGGGTATTGATAACCAATCCCACGATTCAATGCCTTGGCTCCTTGGTAATGACTGTCTCGTAAATGATCGGGCACTTCGCCAGCGTTGCCTGAGCGGATATCAGCAATCGCTTCATCTAAAGCGGCATAAGCAGAATTTGATTTAGGAGAGAGACAAAGATCAACTACGGCATCTGCTAAAGGAATCCTTGCTTCGGGAAGTCCTAGACGTTCAGCAGCTAAGACAGCATTGACAGTTCTAGCTGCGGCAGCAGGGTTTCCTAGACCAATATCTTCATAACCAATCACCATCAAGCGCCGACAGATACTTGCCAGGTCCCCAGCTTCAACCAAACGGGCTAAATAATGAAGTGCTGCATCAACATCGCTTCCTCGGATCGATTTTTGAAAAGCTGAAATCACATCATAATGAGCATCTCCGTCTTTATCATGAGTGAGGGCTTTTCGTTGGATACATTCTTCAACGATGGCTAATGTCAAATGAATGATCCCCTGTTCATTTGGCTCGGTCGAACGAGCCGCTAATTCCAAGCCGTTGAGTGTGCTTCGAAGATCGCCGTTCGTTGCCCGTGATAGATGAAGCAAAGCATTTTCGTCTAATTGAATAGCTAGATTACCAAGTCCACGCTCTTTATCACTTAGAGCTGATCGAACCGCTTGCTGGATATCTAATTCGTTTAAGGGTTTTACTTCAAAAATCTGTGTTCGACTGCGAATAGCAGGATTAATCGTGATATAGGGGTTTTCAGTTGTTGCGCCAATCATGATGATCCGTCCATTTTCCAGATGAGGGAGCAAAAAATCTTGTTTCGTTTTATCAAGACGATGGATTTCATCAAGTAAGAGAATGACAGTGCCACTCATCTTGGCTTCTTCGGCAACTACTTGTAAGTCTTTCTTGGAATCAGTTGCTGCATTGAGCATGCGAAAGGCAAATTTGGTTGAGCCAGCAATCGCACTAGCAATACTGGTTTTACCAGTTCCTGGTGGACCATATAAAATCATGGAAGACAGCATTTTGGCATCAACCATTCGCCGAATAATTTTTCCTTCACCAACTAAATGTTCTTGTCCTACGACTTCATCGATCGTTCGTGGACGCATCCGATAAGCTAAAGGTTGCTGCATAAAACGGCCTCCTTTTTTTATTTTTCGTTCGTTAATTATACCATACATTAAGACAATCCACTTTATGGTAACGCTAATTTAGAAAGCCGTAAACCGTAAAGTGAAAGGAAACGAGTTTACTCATATTCAGGCTAAGTTTAACAGAGAGGATCCTTATTGAAAGGACTGGGGGACTTTTAAAATAAAGCACCAGTTTCCTCGTTTATTCTGATTTGAGGTAAAATAAAGGGAGTGAAGACATAGATGGCTTGGAGGAGGAGAAAAATGAAAGCGACACGATTATTGAGTGAAACATTGTTACGAGCACAAGAACGGTTTGAAGAAACGTTAGACCAGCTAGATGTAGCAGAAGCAAATACAATGCCGGCACCTTTGATCAAATCAGTAACTTGGCTGATCTGGCATACTGCTCGAGAATTAGACCTTCAAATATCCGATTTGAAAAATAGTGAACCACTGTGGTTTAGTCAAGACTGGTCTGGAAAATTTGCATTAGATCTGCCTGATGATACGCAAGATTGGCAACACACACCTGCGGAAGCAAAAAAAGTCGTCGTAACAGACAAAAAACTACTTACAGATTATTTAGCTAATAGTGTTTCATTGACGATTGAGTACTTGGAACAAGTCGATGAAGGAACACTTGATGAAGTCATTGATTCCAACTGGACACCTCCTGTCACACGTGAAGATCGTCTCGTGTCGATCATTGATGATGCAGTGATGCATTCTGGTCAGGGAATCTATACTCGCCGACTGGTGATCGGTAAATAATGAATGCTAAACCTTGTTCTGGTTTGAACGGTCTATGTAAAATCCTATAAAAGGCTGTGACAGAAGTGTCTAGTTCTGAAAAATAAGCCGGAGAATCCGAAGATAGTTCTTCCTATTTTTGGGATTTTTCGGCTATTCTTATCTGCCTGTCTATTGCTGTAGGTTTTTCTTGGTTTCCATAGCTTATGCTTTCAATATTGTGTATGATAAGGGTGGTGAATAAAATGACAAATAAAGAGCAATTAGATGAACTTTTATTGAATAAAACAACACCCGAAGTTGCCAGAGATCTTTTAGGGATGTATTTAGAATATGTTACGCCAACTGGTACCGTTGGTGGTTACATCGTTGATGCAGAGGCATATCTTGGTCCAGAAGATGAAGCGGCTCATAGTTTTGGGATGCGCAGAACCCCACGAGTGGCAGCGATGTATGAAAAGCCAGGAACGATTTATCTTTATACGATGCACACCCACCGTATTTTAAATATTATTACGCAACCTGAAGGGATTCCACAAGGGGTAATGATTCGTGCGATCGAGCCTGCAACTGGTGTGGTTCAAATGAGCATTAACAGAGGCGGGAAGACTGGTCCTGATATTAGTAACGGTCCCGGAAAATTGGTAGCAGCATTAGGATTACCACAAGAACTTTATGGACAATCGATTTTAGACAGTCCGTTGCATTTTGTTTTTGAAAAAACAAAAATACCTAAGAAAATCATGGCTTTGCCAAGGATCGGTATTCCTAACAAAGGAGAATGGACAGACAAACCATTACGTTTTGTAGTGGCTGGAAATCCATATCTATCATTACAAAGAAAGAACCTGGTGGAGGAAGACTGGGGCTGGAGGAAGAAAAAATGAAAAAAACAAACTTACTAGACTACTTAGACAAAACAATCGAAAAAACGATCACTGATTATGATGTGGCATTAGACTGGGATACGAAAAACCATACGATTGAAATCATTGTCCGACTATTTGCAGAAAATAAAGCGCATTTGGAAATCGATGATGCCGAAGGTGTAGTTTCCGAAGAAGAAATCATTGAATTTGAAGATGGTATTTTATTGTTCAATCCACAAAAATCCCATTTTGATGAAAAAGATTATTTAGCGGTTATTCCTTATGAAGGAAAGAAAGGGATAGCCAAATCGGTCATTGATGCATTGATTGAGTATTTGAACGAAGTATTAGCACAAGGGCAAAGTGATCTCTTAGATTTTCTTGATGCAGATGATGAAACGGCAGTGTTTGAGTTGAATTGGGACAATCAACAGTTAGCAAAACTAGTCGAAGAAAAACAGCAAAATGAGACGGACGTCTATTTGCCTTATCCAAGTTATTAAGGAGTGAATGTCATGAAATGGAATGAAGTAAAAGTTGAAACCGCCAGTGAAGCAGTGGAAGCTGTGGCTAATATACTAATGGAAGCAGGAGCAAGCGGTGTTGCGATTGAAGATGCTTTAGACGTTGAAAATTTCAAGTCTGATCAATATGGGGAAATCTTGAATAAAGAAGATTTTACTTCATTAACAGAAGGCGCACTGGTGATGGCTTATTTCCCTGAAACGATTTTTTTACCAGAAATTTTGCCTTTTATCAAAGACCGTGTAGCCCAACTCCCAGAATTTGGCTTGGCGATCGGTAAAAATATCATCACCGTTAGTGAAGTGGAAGAAAGCAACTGGGCAACTGCTTGGAAAAAGTATTATCACCCAGTACGGATCACCAGAATGTTAACGATCGTGCCTAGTTGGGAAGCGTATCAAACAAGTGATCCATTAGAAAAGATCATTACATTAGATCCTGGAATGGCATTTGGAACAGGGACACATCCAACTACCTCTTTAACATTGCAAGCATTAGAAACGGTATTGCGTGGCGGAGAAACACTTTTAGATGTAGGAACTGGTTCTGGCGTCTTAAGTATCGCAGCAAAATATTTAGGAGCCAAAGATGTTTATGCCTATGATCTGGATGAAGTGGCTGTTCGTGCAGCGAAAGAAAATATGGATATGAATGAAGTAGCCAAAGATGTTCACGTAGCTGCTAATGATTTATTGAACGGCATCACAATCGAAAGTGATGTTATCGTGGCGAACATCTTAGCAGATATTATTTTGTTGATGATCCCTGATGCTTGGCGCTTATTAAAACAAACGGGGCGCCTGATCGTATCTGGTATCATTGAAGAAAAAAAACAAATGGTCATTGACGCCATGAAAGAACAGGGCTTTGTCGTTGATCAAATTTTCCAACAAAAAGATTGGTATGCAATTATCTTGAAAAAGCCTGAGGTGGAATAAATGCAACGTTACTTTTTAGAAGAGGCGTATCAACCAAATACACGCTTCGAACTTTCGGGAGAGGCATTTCATCATATCGTACGGGTCATGCGCATGGCGCCAAAAGATCAAGTCTATTTAGCATTCAACGATCAAGTATCGATTCGTGCGGAGATCACAGAAATCAGTGAAGATACCGTTTATTTGAGCGAGCTTGAAAAAGAAAAAAGCCAAAAGGAATTACCCAATAACATCACGATTGCCAGTGGTTATCCAAAAGGGGATAAACTAGACTGGATCGTTCAAAAAGGAACAGAATTAGGTGCGCATGGATTTATTGGCTTTCCAGCTAAAACATCTATTGTAAAATGGGATGCGAAAAAAAGAAACAAACGTCAAGAACGTTTGAACAAAATTGCTCAAGAAGCAGCTGAACAATCTCATAGACAGATTGCGCCCCAAGTGGAATTATTGGAAAGTCAGCAAGCTCTTTTTGATCGACTATCTGCTTATGATGTGTTGTTGATTGCTTATGAAGAGTCAGCAAAACAAGGAGAACTAGCCAATTTAGCTAAGGTATTCCAAGAACTCACTGATGGTAGTCGGATTTTAGCCATTTTTGGTCCTGAAGGAGGTCTTGCTCCTGAAGAAGTTGAAGCCTTTGTTGAAAAAGGTGGAATCTTATGTGGATTAGGACCACGGATTTTACGTACGGAGACGGCACCTCTTTATCTTTTAAGTGCGGCAAGTTATCAGTGGGAGCTCACTCACTGATAATAACTGAATAAAATCAGGAAAAATTGAAAAAATTCCGAACAATCTGTATAATAAAAACAATTATTTTATTGTAAACAACGGATGACATCAAATGAATGGTGTGCATGAGTTTGTTTCTAGTTATGTTATAAAAAAGAAGAATGGTTTTTAATATTATTCGGAGCAACAGCTGTTGTTCGTAACCTTTGAAAGGGGGATGTTCCATGCCAAAAGAAGAATTATTGACAGGTCCTGGAGTGATTAAATTGGTTAGCCAATACATGGGACCTGATCATGTAGCATTTGTTCAAAAAGCTTGCGATTATGCAACGGCTGCTCACGATGGCCAGTTTCGTAAATCAGGCGAACCATACATTATCCATCCTATCCAAGTTGCTGGGATCTTAGCTGATTTAAGAATGGACCCCCATACTGTTGCAACTGGTTTTTTGCATGATGTTGTAGAAGACACCGACGTTACTTTGGATGATTTGAAAGAAGAATTTGGTCCAGACGTTGCAATGTTAGTTGACGGTGTAACGAAACTAGGGAAAATCAAATACAAATCACATGAAGAACAATTAGCAGAAAATCATCGAAAGATGTTATTAGCTATGGCGCAAGATTTACGTGTAATTATGGTGAAATTAGCTGATCGACTACATAACATGCGTACGCTAAAACATCTTCGTGAAGATAAACAACGTCGAATCGCCCAAGAAACTTTAGAAATTTATGCACCATTAGCTCATCGCTTGGGGATCAGTCGAATCAAATGGGAATTAGAAGATACCGCACTTCGCTATCTCAATCCTAAACAATATTATCGAATCGTGCATTTGATGCAAACGAAACGAGAAGAACGAGAAAAATATGTCAACGCCACAGTCGAAGATATTCGTCTAGCAACAGAAGAACTAGATATCTATGCAGAAATCTATGGACGTCCTAAACACATTTATTCCATTTATCGGAAAATGAAAGACCAAAAGAAACAATTCAATGAAATCTATGATTTACTTGCAATACGGGTAATCGTTGACTCTATCAAGGATTGTTATGCTGTTTTAGGAGCAATCCATACCAAATGGAAACCAATGCCAGGGCGGTTTAAAGATTATATTGCTATGCCTAAAGCAAATATGTATCAATCCTTGCATACAACAGTCATTGGACCAGCTGGAAATCCGGTAGAGATCCAGATACGAACTCAAGAAATGCACGAAATCGCCGAGTTCGGGGTGGCTGCACATTGGGCATACAAAGAAGGTAAAAATGATAAGGTCGAACCAGATGGTATCACGAAACAATTAAGCTGGTTCCACGAAATCATTGAACTGCAAGATGAAAGTTATGATGCTTCAGAATTTATGGAAGGTGTCAAAGGAGATATCTTTAGTGATAAGGTCTATGTTTTCACTCCTAAAGGGGACGTGACAGAACTGCCAAAAGGTTCTGGACCTTTAGATTTTGCTTATAGTATCCATACTGACATTGGAAATAAAACAACGGGTGCCAAAATCAACGGCAAAATGGTTCAATTAGATTATAAGTTGAAAAATGGAGACATTATTGAGATTTTGACTTCACCTAATTCGTTTGGTCCAAGTCGAGATTGGTTGAAATTAGTTGCTACGAGTAAAGCTCGCAATAAAATCAAACGTTTCTTCAAAGCGCAAGACAGAGAAGAAAATATCATCAAAGGACATGAAGCAATCACAAAATGTATCATCGATCTAGGCTTTGCACCTAAAGAAATTTTAGCAAAAAGTAAGCTGCAAGATGCTTTAGAAAAGCTGAATTATCAAACGGAAGATGATATGTATGCAGCTGTGGGTTATGGTGAAGTCAGTGCATTGACGATGGCGAACCGTTTGACTGAAAAAGAAAGAAAAGAACAAAAGATCGAGCAACAAAAACAAGAAGCTGAAGAAATCATGAACCAACCGAAAAAAGAACCGGAAAAAATGAAGGTTCGCCATGAAGGTGGTGTCGTGATTCAAGGTGTCGATAACTTGTTGATTAGGATCAGTCGTTGCTGTAACCCGATCCCTGGAGATGATATCGTGGGTTATATCACTAAAGGAAGAGGAATCTCGATTCACCGAAGAGACTGTCCGAATGTCCAAGTAGACAAGCCGAATGTGGCCGAACGCCTGATCGAAGTTGAATGGGAAGATACCTCAAATACCAGAAAAGAATATGATGCTGATCTAGAAATTTATGGTTATAATCGTTCCGGCATGTTAAATGATGTCTTACAAACGGTAAATACCATGACTAAAAACTTAAACAGCGTGGAAGCGAGAACCAACAAAGACAAAATGGCAACGATCCATTTAACAGTAGGGATCCAAAATCTTGCTCACCTAAAGAGCATCGTGGATAAAATCAAAGCTGTACCAGATGTGTATAGCGTGCGACGAACCAATGGTTAGGAGGAAAACACGTGAGAGCTGTTGTCCAGCGAGTAAGTAAAGCTTCAGTGACGATCGATCAACAAGAAGTTGGGAAGATCGATCAAGGGCTGGTTATTTTACTAGGTATTCATGAAAAAGATACGCAAGATGATGTTGATTATTTAGTAAAAAAAATTGCACAAATGCGTATTTTTGAAGATGAACAAGGAAAAATGAACCGTAGTGTAGAAGATGTCGAAGGACAAATTTTGAGTGTATCCCAATTTACGCTGTTTGCAGATACTAAAAAAGGAAATCGTCCAAGTTTCATCTCAGCAGCTCGTCCCGAAACAGCTATTCCACTATACGAGGCTTTTAATGAAGGGATTAGAAATAGAGGGATTACCGTAGCAACCGGCCAATTTGGAGCTGACATGGCAGTATCTTTGATCAATGACGGTCCGGTTACTATCATTATTGATTCTCAAAATAAATAAGAGATGCTAGTATATTCATAATTGATTGAAATAAGATGAGCAGGACTCGTCAATTTCTTTAACCGATCCTCAGAGATTCGCACAAGCGATGAATCTTTGAGTGATCGGTTTTTTGTGTGCCTACTCGAAAAGTGTCATACAGATGGGGGAACCTATTTTTTAAGGAAAAAAGAGTGATTTTAGAGGAGAAATAGTTCTAAAATCGAGTCCATTTGGTCTTTTTTATTTTAGAACACTTTTTTTGTCAGCTATCTAAAAAAAAGATAAGCTAATAATAGATGAAGTGTTCTATTGGAGGAGATAAAAGATGAAAGAGGTACCAGTAGTCGATATAAAGATAACCGAGATTAAAAAAAGATATGAGCAAGGTTATCACTTGTTAAAGGAATTACGTAAAGAGGCAAATGCGCCAGTAGTGAAAGCAAAAATCTTCAATAAAGAAGCGATTGTGATCTACGGAAAAGAAGCCGCTCAAATTTTTTATGATCCAAGGAATTTCAAACGAAAAGGAGCAATGCCTAAATTAGTATTAAAAACGTTGTTTGGGAAAGATGGTGTTCAAACACTAGACGGTGCCCAACACCATCATCGCAAATCGATTTTTATGGATTTGATGACACCGGAAAGAATGGATACGTACCATCAAATTTTAGAAAAAAATTTGTCTCAAGCGTTAAACGAACAACATGGACAATTTGAATTATTTGATTTAAGTAAACAAGTACTATTTACTTCGATTTGTGAATGGTCAGGAATCAACTTAGCAGAATTGACCGATGAAGAAATCAATCAGTTCGCTGATTACCAAATTTCTATGATCAGTGGGACATTTACGTCGCCAATCGATCATATCAAAGGGGTTGAAAATCGTAAAAAATCTGAACAATGGGCTCAAAGGTTGATTGAGGATGCACGAGCAAACCCTGTTCCAGGTAAAGAAGATGTCGCTTTATATGCTTTTGCCCAAGCAACTGATCTTGATGGTAATTTGTTGCCAATCGAAGTGGCTGCGGTGGAATTGCTCAATATTATTCGACCAACTGTAGCATTGACAGTCTGGGCAGCTTTGATGGGACATGCTTTATTCAGTCGACCAGACTTAAAACAGCAGTTAAAAAATGACTTTACAGAACTTCAAGATCCGTTTATTCAGGAAATGCGTCGTTACTATCCATTTTTCCCAATGTTGCCAGCAATTGCTTTAAAAGATGTGTCAGTTGACGGCTATCTTATTCCTAAAGATAGTTGGGTTATTTTGGATCTATACGGGACGAATCATGATGAGCGTACAATCGATGCGCCAGATTCATTCATGATCAAACGTTATTTAGGGAAAGCAAAAGATCTTTCTTACGAAGAGGAATATGAGATGATTGCTCAAGGTGGAGGAGACTTTCGACAAATGCATCGCTGTGCAGGAGAATGGATCACTTTACACAGTTTACGGGTCTTTTCTGACCAATTAGTCAACCATTATGAATTTTCAGTACCTGAACAAGATTGGACGATCCCTAGTAATCAATTTCCAACTTATCCTAATAGTCGTGTACTCTTATATAAAGAATAGTGCGTAGAAAATAAAAAGTCTGAAATATAAATCTCATTCTGTAGCGCCCCCCAAAAAAAGTTAGACTAAAAAACTAACTTTTGGGGGGCGCTTTATTTTTTATTCTAAAACAAGTAAACGGTGTTCAAGCAACAGCTCCTTGAAATAAGCCTGAATTTTTCAAAACATGAGAAGCTGTTTTAAAAAATCCTTTCTTATTATCATCGGAGCTTCCCGTTGCTTTCACAACCTCTGATTCACGGTGTTCAAAGAGCTGACCTTCGGCGATAAGTCAAAAAATCTCAAAACATGGGGAGCTGTTTCGAGATTTTCCTCCTTAACGCTCAGGTCAAAACGCTCTTTTCACAACCTCTAATTCACGGTGTTCAAGAAGCAACTCCTCAGCAATAAGCGATGATTTTCTAAAATATGAGAAGCTATTTTAAAAAATCCTCTCTTATTCGCTCGGAGCTGATCGCTTCTTTCACAACCTCTTGTTTTAAACGGTGTTCAAGCAACAGCTCCTTGAAATAAGCCTGAATTTTTCAAAACATGAGAAGCTGTTTTAAAAAATTCTTTCTTATTGTCATCGGAGCTTCCCGTTGCTTTCACAACCTCTTGTTTCAAAAGTTCTTTTAGTTTAGCTTTTTTTCTTTTTGTTTTAGACTAAAGAAAAAAGGAGGAATTGCGAATGGCAGAAATAAGAATTGGACATTCACAAGTTTACGCTGAACAACTTGGCTTAGGAGCGAATGCGATCGGTGGTCATAATCTTTTTGCTAACTTAAAAGATGAAACTGGGAAAGAAGTTGTACGAACCGCTTTGCAAAACGGCATCAATTTAATTGATACTGCTTATGCTTATGGAAATGGACGTTCAGAAGAACTGATCGGTGAAGTCTTGCAAGAAAATGAATTTGATCGTTCACGGGTGATCATTGCCACTAAAGCTGCCCATGTTCCTGGACAAAAAGGGGTATTCAATAATTCACCAGAATTTTTGACCCGTTCTGTAGAAGAAGCACTCCGACGTTTACAAACTGATTATATTGATATTTTTTATATCCATTTTCCAGATAAAGAAACGCCAAAAAATGAAGCAGTCGCTGCGTTGCACAAACTAAAAGAAGCAGGGAAGATCCGTGCAATCGGAGTCTCTAATTTTTCAATGACTCAACTGAAAGAAGCAAATCAAGATGGCTATGTTGATGTTGTTGAAGATAAATTTAGTTTGATCCATCGTGAAGCTGAAAAAGAACGTTGGCCTTATCTTGAACAACATAACATTAGTTTTGTCCCTTATTTTCCACTTGCTTCCGGCTTGTTAACGGGAAAATATCATTTAAATAGTCTTCAAAGTATGGCTCCAGATGACCCTCGTAAGGAGAATCCGGATTTTCAAGGAGAGAGGTTTGAAAAAATCATTCAGGCTGTCGAACAACTTGCACCGATTGCGAAAAACAATCAAGCTAGTATTGCTCAACTCGTTTTAGCTTGGTATATGAAAAATCCACGGATTTCTGTCGTGATACCTGGAGCGAAAAAACCGGAACAAGTTAGAGATAATGCTCGTGCATTAGATATTCATTTATCGTCCACTGATTACCATACCATTGATCAACTCTTTAAAGATTTTTAGAAAAATACAGAGAAGGTCGTGACAGAAGAAGTTAGCTCTGAAAAAATGAGCGTGTGCTGGAATGAAGGATGCTAGTAATTAAGGAGATGTTTCATTCAGTTAGTCGGTTAGCACCTTATTAATTCTCAGTTGATTTACAGATTTTTCTTGACTTTACGCCTTGTTTTTAGTAGGTTATAGATAATATTGAAAATATCAATGAAAGAGCGAGTAAGTTTCTGAAGCTTTACAAGAGAGGATCATCAAGGCTGAAAATGATCTAAAGTTTTAGGTTCTAAAAGACACTCTGGAGATGGACGAGTGAAAAGCCGTCCCGTGTACGAGCGTTAATCGTTAGAGGAAAGAGCAATCTTTCAAAAATAGGTGGTACCGTGTATGAATTAGTCATTCACCCTTGTTCGTAATGAATAAGGGTGGATTTTTTTTTACATAGAAAAGTAAAGGGGAGAAAAAAATGAGTTTCCAAAGACCAAAAGGAACAAATGATATTTTACCTGGTGAGTCAGAAAAATGGCAGTTCGTGGAAGAAACAGCGCGTTTATTGTTTAGAGATTATCAATACAATGAAATCCGCACGCCTATTTTTGAACACTATGAAGTCATTTCTCGAAGTGTAGGGGATACAACGGATATCGTGTCAAAAGAAATGTATGATTTCTATGACAAAGGGGAACGCCACATCACTTTACGTCCAGAAGGAACAGCACCGATCGTTCGTTCTTTTGTGGAACATAAATTATTTGGACCAGAATATGCAAAACCTTATAAAACATTTTATATGGGACCAATGTTTCGTTATGAACGCCCTCAAAAAGGTCGTTTACGTCAATTCCATCAAATCGGAGTAGAAGCTTTTGGTTCTGACAATCCAGCAACTGACGTAGAAAGCATGGTTATGGCCCTTGATTTCTTCAAACAATTAGGAATCACTCAAATTCGATTAGTGATCAACTCGCTAGGAGATAAAGAAACGCGTCAAGCATATCGTCAAGCATTGATCGACTATCTTTCACCATTTGAAAAAGAGTTGAGTGAAGATTCACAACGTCGTTTGCATGAGAATCCGTTGCGGGTGTTAGATAGTAAAGACAAACGTGATCAAAAGTTTGTTGCTGATGCACCATCGATTTTAGATTTCTTAAGCGAAAAAGCACAAAAACATTTTGATATGGTCGTTGCTATGTTGGATGCACTTAATATACCTTACGAAATCGATAGCACGATGGTTCGAGGGTTGGATTACTATACACATACAATCTTTGAGATTATGAGTGATGCACCAAAGATGGGCGCACAAGCGACGATTTGTGCAGGTGGACGTTACGATAATCTGGTTGAAGAACTAGGCGGACCTCAAACACCGGGTTTTGGTTTTGCGATGGGGATCGAACGCTTGCTGTTAACAATGGAAGCAGAAGAAGTCGTGATTCCGGCATTTAATGAATTAGATGCTTATGTCGTGGCTTTAGGCGAAGAAACGAATATCGAAGCATTGAAACTGGTGCAAACGATCCGCAATTTTGGGTTTTCAGCTGATCGTGATTTTATGGATCGTAAAGCAAAAGCACAATTCAAAACGGCTGATAAAGCGAATGCTAAGTTAGTGTTAGTTATTGGCGGAGATGAGCTGGAAAACCAAACGGTCACAGTCAAATCAATGGCTAATAGAAAAGAAAAAAGCTTTAGTTTAACAGAAGTTTATGAACATTTTGATGAAGTCTATGATGAAATGACTTTATTCGAGTAGGAGGAAAAAGAAAAATGGCACAAAGAACAACTTATTGCGGTTTGATTTCAGCAAAAGAACTAGATCAAACTGTTACATTAAAAGGGTGGGTACAAAAGCGAAGAGACCTAGGGGGAGTAATCTTTATTGATTTACGTGACCGAGAAGGAATCGTCCAAATCGTTTTCAATCCTGAAGTCAATAAAGAAGCATGGGAAATCGCGGATAAATGTCGGAGTGAATACGTGATTGAAATCACTGGTGTGGTTCGTAAACGTGAGGAGCTAGCCATCAACCCTAAAATGGTCACTGGTGAATATGAAGTATTCGCAAACGAAATTGTTATCTTGAACAAAGCAAAAACACCACCGTTTTTGATTGAAGACGATCAAACAGTCGGAGACGAGATCCGTATGAAATATCGTTATTTAGATTTGCGTCGTCCAAAAATGACGAAAAATATCAAAATGAGAAATGAAACAACGAAAGCAATCCGTCATTATTTAGATGATAATGATTTCATGGATATCGAAACACCTTATTTAGGAAAATCAACGCCAGAAGGGGCTCGTGACTATCTTGTTCCTTCGCGTGTTTACCCAGGGCACTTTTATGCTTTACCTCAATCACCTCAGTTGTTTAAACAATTATTGATGAACGCAGGGTTTGATCGTTACTACCAAATCGTTCGTTGTTTCCGTGACGAAGATCTTCGTGGTGATCGTCAGCCAGAATTTACTCAAGTAGATATTGAAACGACATTCTTGACGGCAGAAGAAATCCAAGATTATACCGAAGGCTTGATTGCGAAAGTGATGAAAGATGTTCGTGGAATCGACGTTACTTTACCGTTTCCTCGCATGACGTATGACGAAGCAATGAATCGCTACGGTAGTGATAAACCAGATACACGTTTTGAGATGGAGTTGACCGACTTAAGTGAAATCGTCAAAGATGTTGATTTCAAAGTCTTCCAAATGGCTCTTGAAAAAGGTGGCGTCGTCAAAGTTTTAAATGCTAAAAATGCTTCAAGCAACTACTCTCGTAAAGATTTAGATAATCTTGGGCAATACGCTAGCCAATTTGGTGCGAAGGGATTAGCTTGGCTAAAAGTAGAAGAGGACGGCTTGAAAGGTCCAATCGCTAAATTTATGGGAGATGCAACAGAAGCAATCGTTCAAGCGACAAACGCTGAAGTTGGAGACATTTTATTATTTGGTGCGGATACAAAAGAAATCGTAGCTGCAACACTAGGTGCAATCCGTACACGCTTAGGAAAAGAATTAGGCTTAATTGATGAATCAAAATTCAATTTCTTGTGGATCACAGAATGGCCACAATTTGAATATTCTGCAGAAGAAGGACGCTACGTATCCGCTCATCATCCATTTACGATGCCAAAAGAAGAAGATCTTGAACGCTTGAGTACAGATCCAGCTAGTGTCTATGCAGAAGCATATGATATCGTATTGAATGGCTATGAGCTAGGCGGTGGCTCAATCCGGATCCATACTCGTGAAATCCAAGAAAAAGTCTTAGAAACTTTAGGCTTTACGAAGGAACAAATGGAGGAACAATTTGGTTTCCTATTAACTGCATTGGATTATGGGTTCCCACCACATGGCGGTATTGCTCTTGGCTTGGACCGTTTTGTGATGTTACTTGCTGGTGAAGAAAACATTCGTGAAGTTATTGCTTTCCCTAAAAATGGTAGAGCAGCAGATGTCATGAGTGATGCACCAAGTACGGTATCAGATGCCCAATTATTTGACTTGAATATTGATGTAACCAGCATGGACTAAGTTTATTCGTATTGAACAAAAGACTAGTAACTCAATTCCATTGATCGTTTTATAAATAATAAGTACGGGAGTCTGGACTAGGTGTAAAAAGACTCTCGTACTTGTTTATGTTGTCTTGATTTAATTCCAAAACGATTTATAATTAAGCCATAGCGTATAATGTCAGTTGAGTTTTAACCCATATTTTCAATGGATGCTACGTTTAGTGATGCGATAGGCGAAGAATGAATCCTTCTTTTTGGTTAGTGTAATGATGGATCATTATAGAGTAGTCACTGAACGTAATCGTTCGTTCTTTCATTATATACTACGTATCTTTACTCACTATCCAAATTAAAATTAAGAAAGGAAATTCCGGGAAAAGAGAGAAATTGACTTCCAGCCAATGATTGTCTCTTCATACGAATTCATATGAAAATTACGAGATCGTAACCGGAAATACAAAGCAATGAAAAAAACTTTCGAAAATTGGGCGCATCATGATTATACGACCAAGCTTTCGGTATCTATCGTTTATGCATTGATTGCATCAGTAGCACTAAACTTTTTTTATCAACCAGGACATATTTATTCAAGCGGAATCACTGGCTTGGCACAAATACTGACTACTTTATCTAAATCGTTGATTGGATTCGAAGTACCCGTCTCAACGACTTTATACTTATTGAATATTCCTTTATTTGTTCTTGCTTGGGTGAAGATCGGTAAGAAGTTTACGATTTTTACATTTATCACCGTGACATTGACGTCACTTTGTATCCATATCCTTCCTCTAACGGTTCTTTCAACTGATCCAATCATCTGCGCGATTTTTGGGGGAGCTGTGATGGGGTTAGGGATCGGGTTAGCCTTAAGAAATGGCTTATCCTCAGGTGGTTTGGATATCGTCAGTATCACTATTCGTAAAAAGACAGGAAAATCGATTGGTTCAATTTCGATTTACTTCAATGCATTGATCGTTTTCGTAGCTGGTATCCTTTTTGGCTGGCAATACATGTTTTATAGCGCACTTTCGATCTTTGTCAGTGGGAAAGTAACCGACGTGATGTATACGAAACAAAAGAAAATGCAAGTGATGATCGTAACGAAGCATCCCGAACGAGTAGTCAATGAAATCCAAAACTGTATGCGTCGTGGAATCACGATCATCAATGAGGCAGAAGGAGCTTACAAGCACGATAAACAAACGGTGTTGATGACGATCGTTACACGCTATGAGTTGCCTTTGTTAAGAGAAGCGATGAAAGCTTCTGATCCACAAGCGTTTGTCAGTATCGCCGAAAATGTCCAAATTCTTGGTCGGTTTTATGAAGAGGGCGTTTAGTGCAAGTGCAACTTATTGACAGAAAAAGTGACATATCCAAATAAATGAATCGATCAGTGTGGCTGGAAACAACTTTATTCTACAAATCGTTTGATAAAGTTGGGCATTGTGTAGCTTGATTTGTATCTGGAGGGTGAGAATCTTCAAACAGTTTATCCTGTTTTGAGATTTTCACCCTTCATTTTGCTAAATTTGTCGTAACGATCTTAGTAAAGTGATTCTTTCAGTTAGATGTAATCTTACTGAAACTTCAAGGTTATTTTTAGTTATATGTTGTTCATAGTTGAATTTTTATTAAAGTTGCGGAAAAAGTTATTCTTTTTTTCAAAGTTTTATGGGAAGATAGAAATGATAGCGAAAATCACATGAATTTTTCTTGCTATTTTTGTACAATACACGTATATTACAAATGAAAAAAGTTTATGAAAAGTTGGAATATTGAATGGAAAAACAAAAAAGGTTAAAAAATAGTCGCTACATTACTGGTTTTGACGGTATTCGTTCTTTGGCAGTAGTAGGAGTGATTTTGTACCATTTGCTCCCTACAAGTTTGAAGGGTGGTTATTTGGGCGTCCCGATATTTTTTGTTGTATCAGGCTATTTGATCACTGATTTATTACGGCAAGAATGGGAACAAAATGGCAAAATCAATATTTGGCAGTTTTATGTCCGACGAATGAAAAGGTTATATCCAGGATTAGTATTTTTACTAATCACTGCATCTGCTTATATTACGTTATTTCAACGAGGGTTATTGAATAACTTACGAGGAACAGTCGTTAGTAGTTTATTGTATGTCAACAACTGGTGGCAAATAAAAAATGGTTTGTCTTATTTTGATCGATTTGCCAATGAATCACCGTTTACCCATATTTGGTCATTGGCGGTGGAAGGTCAAAACTACTTAGTTTGGCCCATTCTTTTTGTTTTGTTAATGGTTTTTGTACGTAAAAAGAAGTGGATCGTTTATACAGTCTTAGGAGGATCACTTATTTCTGCGATCCTCATGATGATCCTGTTTACGCCAGGCGGCGATCCAACTCGAGTATATTATGGAACAGATACGCGATTGTTTTCAATTTGGTTAGGAAGTGCTTTGGCTTTTGTCTGGCCAAGTACCCGATTGAAAAAAAATATTCCGAAGCAAGCAAAACGGGTGTTGAATCTAGCCGGATTGATTTCACTGATTGCATTGATCCTCTTCTTTTTCTTGTTAGATGATCATTATAGTTTTGTCTATTATGGGGGCATGCTGTTAGTTAGTCTCTTCTGTGTCGTTTTAGTTGCGGTAACAGCGCATCCAGGCGCAAGTGTGAACAAATGGTTAACCAATCCCGTGTTTTCTTGGATCGGTAAACGAAGTTACGGCATCTATCTGTATCAATTTCCAGTCATGATTTTTTATGAAGCAAAAGTTGCGAATATTGCGGATCATGTTTTGCTTCATACATTGATCGAGATTTCATTGATCCTGATCATTAGCGAACTTTCTTATCGCTACATTGAACGTCCTTTGGCACGATTCGATTATGGACAAACGATTCAAGTAGTCAAAGGCTGGTTCACTAAGCCGATTATCAGCAAGCAAAAACCTTGGGTCATTCCAGGAACATTGATGGTGTTGATCGCTCTTGTTGGTTTTGTTACAGCACCTAAGAATTCAGTGACTGCGGATCAAAAAAAATTACAAGCACAAATTGCTGAAAGTAAAAGATTGGCGGAGGAAAGCCAGAAAAATGAAGATAATAATTCCAACACCGTTGATCAAGCAGTTCTTGACAAATATGGACTAACAGCTAAACAAGGAAAGAAAGCGCAGAAATTAGAATTGACAGCATTTGGGGACTCAGTCATGTTAGATGCAGCGACTGATTTGAAGGAGTTATATCCTAAAGTTGTTGTTGATGGAGACGTTGGTCGACAATTATATGCGAGTGAGCCATATATTGAAGAACTGAAAAAACAAAACTTATTGAAAGATACGGTTTTGATTGGCTTAGGAACAAATGGAGCCTTTTCTGAATCGCAATTTGATAGCATCATGAGTGCCTTAGGAGATCGTAAAGTTTACTGGGTAAATGTCCGCGTTCCTACAAAACGTTGGCAAAACGATGTGAATGCCTTGTTAGCACAAATGGCTAAAAAATACGATAATCTTACATTGATCGACTGGTATGATTATAGTAATAGCCACAATGATTGGTTTTATGATGACCAAGTACATCCAAATCCAGAAGGAATGAAACACTATATCCATTTAGTAAGTGAAACTTTATTAGGGAAAGATAAAACGAAGAAAACTGTTTCAAGTGAATCAACCCAAAATGATACGAATACTAATAGTGGTAGTGTAGCTAGTTCTGCTAATGGAAATGGTAGTACGGAATAGTTGAATAAGAGATAAGACATCTTGATTTTCCGGCTCTTTGTCAATAAGGACTGATAAGTGGTATAAAATCAAATACGGGTCAGAATGAACCTCATTCTGACCCGTATTTTTTGTTATTTAACGTTAATTAATTGATTGCTCAAAAAGATCCTAATATTCATGTTCTCAAATGATTTAAATCCGTAAGCTACACGTTTGATTGTCTTTATATGGGGATTCTTCTGGAAGCTTTCGTAAGCAACCTCGATACATCATCAGTCCCATAAATTATGGAGCCGATTTTCCTCTAACAATGAGTGCTGAACTCATTTGAAAGGATCTCAAGATGTCTTTTCAATTGTTTGAAGTAGGTAACAATCAACAGCCAAAAAAACTAATTTTTGTGTTTTTGTTTAGTTCTCGTACATTCCCTTAAAAGGTCGATTCAGCCCCAGTAATATTGACCCAAATTATTGTTCTGGCAACATGTGAGAGGGCTGTGTCTTTAAATACCGTTCTTTTTGAGTGCGCGTGAGTTTTTTAAAGGCTGCTTCGGCTTTTGTTGCGTCACTCCTAGTTGCAAACACCTCAGCATGGATCATTTTGACGGGTCGCCTTTTTTGTAATCGGGTATATTTAGCTCCTGTCCCATGATTGTGTTCTGCTAATCTTCTTGAAAGATCCGTCGTATAGCCACCGTAAAACGTGCCATCTTTACAAGCTAAGACATAAAAATAATGCTCACTGGCCATAAAGAATTTCTCGGATTTCATTTGTATAGCTACCATCAGGCATGTATGTGATCAACGGTGAAGCAACTTTAAAGCCATCTAATTTGCCTTCTTTGATTCCTTCGATCAACAAAATATTTGCCTCTTTCCCCATTTTTGGATAAACGAATTGAATTTTTTTAGGGGCGATACGGTGTTTTTCTAGTAACTGAATAATTTCTAAAAATCGGTCTGGGCGATGGACCATTGCAAAGCGTCCATTGGTTTTTAATAATTTACTAGAAATTTGGATCACATCTTCAAGAGTAGTATGGATTTCATGTCGAGCAATCGCTAAATGCTCATTCGGATTTTTTTTATTGGTTGGTAATCCCTTAAAATAAGGGGGATTACAGACGACTAAATCACATGAATTATGACGAACAACGGATAAACTTTCTTTTAAATCAAGCGTATGGATGGTCATTTGGTGTGTTAGCTCGTTTAATTGGATACTACGTCTTGCCATATCCGCTAAACGTGGTTGAATTTCGATTCCATCAATCAACGCATTCGTTCGTTTGCTCAAAAAAAGACCAACTGCACCATTTCCTGCACAGAGGTCAACGATTTGTCCTTTTTTCGGTACACGTGCAAAATGAGCAAGTAAAACAGCATCTAGTGAAAAAGAAAAAACGTGAGGACTTTGAATGATTTTAATATCATTTGCATATAATTGATCGATCCGTTCATCTTCGTGAAGCATGGGTTCCCTCCAAAATGAAAAAACTAAGTGATTGTATTATACTATTTTTATAAAAAAGAACCAAGGTACCTTGTAAAGTTTCCTAAATTTAGGCATACTATGACCATACACCTAGAAAGGAAGAGACTATGTTCTATCGATTTATGAGAGGGCTAGTCCGAGTGATCTTAGCAGTGATCAACGGCAATGCCCGGTATGAAAATAAAGAAGTTTTACCACAAGATGAGAATTATATTTTGGTAGCGCCACATCGAACTTGGTGGGATCCTTTATATCTTGCTGTAGCAGCTTCGCCTAAAGAATTTAGCTTTATGGCAAAAGAAGAATTATTCAAAAATCCAGTATTACGCTTTATTTTGACACATGCCCATGCGTTTCCAGTAAAAAGAGAAAATCCAGGACCTAGTGTCATCAAAACGCCAGTTAAAATTTTAAAATCTACTCATTTAGGTTTGATTATGTTCCCAAGTGGAACAAGACATGCAACGGAATTAAAAGGCGGAATGGCATTGATTTCTAAAATGTCAAAAGCAAAAATCGTTCCTGCTGTCTACCAAGGACCATTGACTTTGGGTGACTTATTCAAGCGAAAACGTGTGGTTGTGCGTTTTGGTGAACCAATCGATTTGTCTGATATCAAAAAAACAGACAAAGAAGGAATGGCAGAAATCGAACGTAGAACACAAGCCGCTTTCGATCAACTAGACAAAGAAGTCAATCCTGACTTTAAATATGAAATCAAAAATAAAAAGTAAATGATTCTTTTTTAATAAACATCAAAGCGCAAGGTAATGATAAAAGTTGTGATTCTTTCTAAGCATGGGACTATCTATGTTTATACGGAATCAGCAACTTTTTTTCATTGCCTATTTGTTTTAGTCCGTAATGATCCTAGGTATCATGTAATGAGGGGAAGTGTTATAATAATTAGAAGGACATTTTTTGAGGTGATGAGATGCGTTTTTTACATACAGCTGATTGGCATATTGGAAAAAAACTACAAGGATACGATCGAATCAAGGAACAAGAGCATGTTTTAACCCAGATCTTAGCAATTGCAAAAGAAGAAAATGTTGATGCAATCGTGATTGCGGGAGATCTTTATGATCGAAGTGTTCCGTCAGTGGATGCCATTGAAGTGTTCAATCAATTGATGGTCGAATGGAATCTACGGGAAGGATTTCCGATTTTTGCGATATCCGGAAATCATGATAGCGGTATTCGTCTTTCGACAGGAACACCTTGGTTCAGTCAGTCCGATTATTATTTACAAACTAGATTGCCAGAAGCCTTTCAACCAATCATATTCAAGGATACGCAATTTTTCCTTTTGCCTTATTTTGAACCAATCTCAGCGAGGATATATTTTGAAGATGAGCAAATACGCACCATTCAACAAGCAATGGAAAAAGTCATTGAGAAAATGAAAACGCAGTTTGACTCAACAAAAAAACAAGTGTTAGTGAGTCACTTTTTTGTGACCGGGAGTATGAAATCAGATTCAGAAACCAAAATTGAAGTAGGCGGATTAGATGCTGTTCCAGGAGATTTACTTGAACCATTTGATTATGTCGCATTAGGACACCTCCACAATCAAGCAGCATTGAATCAAAAAAATGCCCATTACAGTGGGTCGCCTTTAAAATTTTCATTGTCAGAAATCAATCAAAAAAAAGGTGTTTGGATCGTAGATTTAGAAGAGGACGTCTCTTTGAATTTTCGAGAACTGACCCCGTTATATGATATTGAAGAAATAACAGCAAGTTTTAAAGAGCTGTTGAATCCAGATTTTTATCAGACGATCAATCGTGAAAATTATCTCCAAATTTATTTGGAAGATCGAACAATTATCCCTAACATGATGAATCAATTAAGAAAAATCTATCCACGGATACTTGGTGTGGAACGTTCAAACGGTCGAGTAGAACTGAAACAGGGAAAACAAAAAAAGATGATGACAAAGGATCCACATAAGATCGCACAAGGCTTTTTCAAAGAAATGACCAAGGAACAGTTGACGAACAAGCAGGAAATCTGGTTAAAAGAAACGCTACAAGAACTCACGGACAGGAATGATCAGTAATGAAACCCAAGAAATTACGACTAAAAAATTTTGGTCCTTTTATTGACGAGACAATTGATTTTGCGAAATTGACCGAAGCACCACTATTTTTGATTACTGGAAAAACAGGTGCAGGAAAAACGACTCTTTTTGATGGAATGACTTATGCATTGTTTGGTGAAACTTCTGGCAGAATCAGGACTGGTAAAGAAATGCGGTCTCTTTTTGCTACGCCTGAAGAAGAAACGTGTGTCTTTTTTTCATTTGAGCATCAGCGGCTGAATTATGAGATTGAACGTAAGCCAGAACAACTCTTGGCCAAACGTAAAGGTGAAGGCAATCGAAAGCAAGCAGCAAAAGTTTCTTTGACGATCTTTGATGAAGCGGGCAAAGAAATGCGCCAATACACGAAACGTAGTGAAGTGGATCAATTAATCAAAGAATTAATGAATCTGGATGCGAAACAGTTTTCTCAGATCGTTTTACTACCTCAAGGAGAATTTCGTAATTTTTTAATTTCATCAAGTAGTGAGAAAGAAATTGTCTTACGTAATTTGTTTGGCACGCAATTTTTCCAACAACTTAATGAACAATTGAAAGAAAAAGCCAAAGAACATCAAAAAAAATTAGATCATCTTGAGCAAGAATTGAGTTTGCTGCAAAAACGGTTTATCCCTTTGGACACAGGAACGGTTCCTGAAACCTTAAGTTTTGATGCGTTATTCACTTATTGGCAGGCAGAGCAAACAACATTACAAGAAAGACTTCTCCAAGAAAAAAATAAACTGGTTCATTTACAAGAACAACAAAAGCAATTAGAAGATACCTATTATCATTCGCAAACATTGCAAACACGTCAGGAAGAAAAGCAAAAATTAGAGCAAAAATATGCAGAATTGATCCAGCAAGAAAGTGAAATCAATGAAATAAAACAATGGATCACTCATTATGAATTTGCTGAACGACTGGTCGATACGTTGACACGAAGTCAAGAATACCAGAAAGAACAAGCAGAACTGATTGATAAAGAACAGACTTGTTCTGAAACATTCGTTCAACAAGAACAAGCGTATGCACAGTGGCGTAAAGATGAACCTGAACGAAAAAATGCCCAACAAGAAATGGAACATGCAGCGAATCGATTACAAGTCATGAAGTCATTGATCCCAATTGCGGAAGAATGGCAAAAAAAGCAAAATGAAAGTGAAGAGTTACAAAAGGCTAAGAAAAAAGCAGAAGAAAAAGAACAAAAAATTCTTCAAGAACAAGTCCAGTTAAAAGAAGAAGAACAAAGACTAGCAGAACTGCTGCTTGACCAAGATCGCTTGCACAGTGATCAATTGTGTTACGAACAACTTCGGCATGAGCAAGAAAAGTACCAAACTATCCTTACAGAAAATCACCAGAATACAGAACAGTTAAAGGTGAATCAAACCAAGTTGTCCGAACTGATCACAAAACTCCAAGCTCAACAAGTAATGTTAAGCAAACAAAATAATCAAGTTGATCTTTTAAAGAGTCAATGGGCAAGCCAACAAATTGCGAAGTTGCAATTGCTATTATTACCAGGGCAACCTTGTCCAGTTTGTGGGTCAACGGAGCATCCTAAACAACGAAATGAGCATGTATTGCCTAATCAAGAAGAATTTGTCCAACTGGATGCAAATTTAGCCGAGGCAGAAACAAATCTTGAACAAATCAATCAAGAAATAGGGCGTAGTGAAGCAGAAAAAGCACAAATAGAACAAAAAATAGCTGACTTGGAAAACTTCGGAACAGAAAAACAAGTAGAGATCCAAAAAAGCAAAGAACGATTACAACATTTGATCCAGCAATCGTTTAAATTTGCCATAGCAGATGATCCTCTTGTATCCTTAGAAAAAATCCAGCATGATTTGGATTCGCGTGCAGAGGCTATCACACAGGCAAAAATCGCTACTCAAACACTAACTGAACGTTTAAGTCTTATCGAAGATCAGCGAAAGAAGATCACCGAACAAATCAGCCAAAACAAAGAAGAGCTCCAACAAGTACAAGGGGAGCTTGTTACCTTGACGAAACAGTTAGAAGGACAAAATACTCAGACTTTGATTGAGGATGTCAACCAATTAGAAGAAAATGTTGCGATGAAAGCCCAATGGTTAGCAGAAGAAAAAACAAAAGAACTTCATTTTTCTCAAGAAATCAGTTTGTTAAAAGCGCAAATGGCTAATATTCATGAACAACAGGCAAAAATTGAAAATAAAATTCAGCGTATCCAAGAGGAAATTTCAGCAAAAATAAAAGAGCAAGCTTACTTTAAAGAAGCAGATGAGGTATTGGCATTTGCTAAACAAACAGTTGAATACCAAGAGAAGAGTCAACTGGTCAACGCATATGAGAAAGAACGATTAATCGTTGAAGACCGCTTAAGCCAGTTGAACCATGTTGCTTTAGCTGAAACACTTCCTGATTTAGAACAATTGGAGCAACAACTAGATGAGCTAAAAGCTGCGGTTCAAACACAACAGGAACATTGTTATCACTTGCAAGAGCAAGAACAGCAGAATCAGCAAATCATCGAAGAATTTTCTTCGATTTATCAAGCGAGTCAAGAACAATTAGATGAATTGATCCAACTACAACAATTATCGCAAACGATGAATGGGGAAAACCCTAGAAAAACCAGCTTGGAAAGATACGTACTACAAGTGTATTTACAAGAAGTACTACAAGTGGCAAATGTGCGATTGCAACGTCTGACGAAAAATCGTTACCAATTTGAGCTTGCAGATGAAGTGGGAAGTTACCGTGGGAAAACAGGGTTGGAGATCAATATCTATGATGATGAAGCAGGTCTGACACGTGGGGCTCATACGCTATCTGGTGGCGAAAGTTTTATTGCAGCTTTATCCTTAGCGTTGGCTTTAGCTGAAGTGATCCAGACACAAGCCGGTGGTGTGTTGATCGAAGCGTTATTCATTGATGAAGGATTTGGATCGTTAGATGAAGAAGCACTTGAAATGGCGATTGAAGCATTAGAAACAATTGAAAGTGAAGGTCGTATGATCGGGATCATCAGCCATGTGAGAGAATTAAAAGAACGAGTAGTACAACAAATCAGAATCGAAACAGAAGGTAGCGGACAAAGTAAAGTACGCTATCATCTTGGATAAGAGGGGGATTAACTGATGAAATGGAGCATTCCAGAAAAAGTCATTGCAAGAGGACGTCAATATCTGCAAGAAGGACGGGTATTATCGGTTGTCCCTGACCAAGAAGAAAAAGTTTGGCATGCGGAAGTCTTAGGCAGTGAATTGTATATGGTCGATTTAGATGGGACAGCCAAAGAAGTCGATTTCTGCCAATGCCCTTATTGGGAAGAACATCATTATTGTAAGCATACAGTGGCAGTCGAACTGTACTTGCGCTCTAAGAATCTTTCACGAATAATCAAGGCAGATCAACCTGCGTTAGAACCAGTCAAAAAAAGTAGCGAAGGTGAAATTTTAACGAAAGGTTTTTCAAGACTAACTGTCAAAAAAAATTCACCACGGACGCAACCATTGATTGTGGAATATCAAGTAGAAACGATTGAGACCAATCATTATCATCCGGAATTAGCTATTTTAGCCGTTTATTTGCGGATTGGCTATTTAGATCAGCCAAAGAAAACGTATATCGTTAAAAACATTTTTGATTTTTTACATTCCTATATGGAAAATGAACGTTACACTGTGAATAAACAATACCAGTTCCATCTAGATCAACGAGCTTTTCAAGGAGAAGATCAAGTAATCTTAAAAACGTTAGCTGAGTGTGCCCAAACGCAACTTCTTTTAGGTGCAAACGGACTACAAGTCAAAGGGAAATTAGATAAACGTTATTTGTTATTACCGATCGAACAAGCAAAAACATTGTTAGAACAGATGAACCAAACGACAAAACTCCAAATGAAGATCGGAGAAGTGAATTATCAAGGGGTTCGATTTTCTGATAATGAGCCTTCCTTAGAATTTGAAGTAACAAAAAAAGAAGAGGCCTATCAATTAAGCGCACTGAATGACTTTGAGTTGTTCTTTACTCATTATCAATGGGGAATGATCCAAGGAACTTTTTATTCATTAACAAAACGTCAACAAGCAGTCTATTTAACTTGGAAACAGCTTATGAGAAGATTTGAGAAACCAGAAGTATTGTTTCTTAAGCAAGAACTATCCTCCTTATTCAAAGAAATCATTCCATTGCTATCTGAAATTGGTCAAGTGAGCATAGCGGATGAAGTGAAAGCAGAAGTTGCTGATGTGCCAGTGGAATTTATTTTCTTCTTTAGAAAATCGAAAGGCAAGATCCAGGCTCGTGTTGATTTTGTCTATGATGAAGTCGTTTTTTCAACAGATAAAAAACATGAAGTTATTGCTGAAAATGCTTCTGAAGTATTAAGAGACAAAGCCCAAGAACAACGTGTATTAGACTTGTTCAAAATGTATCGCTACCAACGAAATGATACAGGCTATGAACGTTTATTGCCGACAGGAGAAGAGTTGTATACTTTTTTCCGTACAGAGTTAGCCGTTTTTCGTCAGTTTGGTGAGGTCCGTCTTGGTAAAAAACTTCGGGAATTGTATTTAGATGCACATCGACATCAACCGAAGATCGAAGTGGAAGAAACCAGTTCATGGTTAGATATTCGTTTTGATGTGACTGGGATTGAGGAACAAGAAATCAATCAGGTCTTACAAAGTTTGTTGCGAAATGATGCTTTCTATACGTTAGAAAATGGGCAAGTACTGTCCTTTGATTCCGAAGAGTTTCAGCAAACAAGTCAAATCTTGCAACAATTCCGTGAATCGATCCGTTCAGAATCTGGAACGATCCATGTGCCTAAAAACCAAGGATTGATCATTCAAGATAAGTTAGCAGGAAGTTCAGCAACTTTTGGTGACTCCTATCAAAAAATGATCCAAGATCTAATACAACCTGAACAATATCAAGTATCCTTGCCAGCAGGTCTACAAGCTGAATTGCGTGATTACCAAAAACAAGGATTTCGATGGTTGAAAATGCTGGGAAATTACCAGTTTGGCGGAATTTTAGCAGATGAAATGGGTTTAGGAAAAACCCTTCAGACAATTGCCTATTTGCTTTCAGAAAAAGAAGAAAAAGGCGAACTCTCTGCTTTGATCGTCGCTCCTGCTAGTTTGATCTATAACTGGCAAGCAGAAGTGAAAAAATTTGCTCCTTCTTTGAGCATCCAAGTAATCAACGGGAATAAAAAGGAACGAGAAGAACTATTAGCTCGTAAGGCAGATATCAGAGTCACTTCTTATGCTAGTTTAAGACAAGATTTAGCAGATTATCAAAAACATGCGATTAATTATTTGATCCTTGATGAGGCTCAGATGGTTAAAAATAGTAGTACCAAAACAGCTCAAGCGCTACGAGAATTAAGTGTACCGCAACGTTTTGCCTTAAGTGGGACGCCAATTGAGAATAATCTGGAAGAACTATGGTCGCTCTTTGCGACGATTATGCCGGGATTTTTCCCGAATAAGACCCGCTTTAGAGAGCTGGCACCTGAAGAAATTGCCCGAATGATTCGTCCGTTTGTGTTACGAAGGGATAAGCAAACCGTGTTAAGCGATCTACCAGAAAAAACCGAGATGAATCTTTATTCTGCATTGACAGAAGAGCAAAAAACCGTGTACTTGGCTTATTTACGTCAGATGCGAGAAGAGATTTCTACTATGGACTCAGAAGCTTTTAAAAAGAATCGCATCGGTATTCTAGCTGGTTTGACACGATTACGCCAAATTTGCTGTGATCCAAGATTATTCTTGGAGGATTATGAAGGTGGCTCAGGAAAGCTAGAACAAGTCAAAGATCTACTGGTCGCAGCCAAAGAAAACAATCGGCGGGTTCTGTTGTTTTCTCAATTTACAGGTATGTTGACCATCTTACAAGAAGAACTAGCAGAATTAGGAATTTCTACTTTTTACTTAAGAGGAAGCACCAAACCGCAAGATCGTTTAACGATGGTAGATGCATTCAATGAAGGAGAACGAGATGTCTTTTTGATTTCATTGAAAGCTGGCGGAACCGGACTCAACTTAACGGGAGCAGACACGGTAATTCTGTATGATTTATGGTGGAACCCAGCCATTGAAGAACAAGCGGCAGGACGTGCGCACCGTATCGGACAAAAAAATGTGGTCGAAGTTTGGCGCATGATTGCAGAAGGAACGATTGAAGAGCGGATGGATTCGTTACAACAAGAAAAAAGAGAGTTATTCCAAAAAGTCATCCAAGGAAATGAAGACCAATTAACCAAATTAACGGAAGATGATATCCGGATGATTCTGAGTGTCGGAGACCTGGAAGACTAAAAATTTTGAAACAAAAAATAATTAAATCTTAAGACTCAATAATAAAAAACTCTCGAAACAAGATTATGTTTCGAGAGTTTTTTAGTTATTTGTTTTGCTAGGAGCTGTGCATGGATGCTTTAGCTGAAAATTACTTTCATCGTTTCTAATAATTGATCAAATGAGGTGATTTCGATATCACAGTTCAATGGACCATCAACTTTTCGTTCACGATGGTTAAACCAAAGCGCTTGCCAACCAGCTCTTTTAGCACCTAATACGTCATTGTCGTAGTTATCGCCTACATATAGAGTTTCTTCTGCAGTTAGATTGAAACGTTCTTCAGCAAGTTGAAAAATCTCTTTTTCTGGTTTCTGAAATCCTGTTGCTTGCGAAACGATCATATGCTGTGAAGGAATCCAGTTTGCTAATTGAAGTTGATTCAATTTTTTGGTTTGATGATCGGTGGGACCATTGGTAATGATTCCGAGAGGGATATTCATTTCAGTCAAGAAGTCCAATGTTTTCTTTACTTCCTCATGAAGACAGATATTATCTAATTCTTCTTCATAAACTTGTTGGAAATAAAGACCTTCTTCTTCAGTAATATGTGGATAATCTAAGTCTTTTAGTGATTGGCTGATTCGATGTGCACGCATATACTCCAAGGTCCATTTTCCTGCCATCACTTTAGGGAAATTTTCATCACTGTGATGACGGAACCGGAGATATAATGGTCCCATATCTATATCTGAAACAAGCGGCACTACTTTTTTTACCGCATTTCTAAATGGCTGTTGTTGATCGTACATCGTATCATCAACGTCAAAAACAACTGACTTAATCAAATTCTACACGCCTTTCGGTTTTCATCATTTTTTTCATAAATCCTCGACTATTGTATCAGAAAAATACCGGTTAAAACGTTGTTAAATAAAGGTTTTTATTACTATATTTCGCTTTTCTTGACAGAATAAGCTTTTTAAGTTTCAGTTTTTTTCACTAAAATAGTAAAATTGAATATCATTTGATTATCTGATGAATAAATTAATCCTCAATGAAACGAAATTCTGACTAATTTTAATAGAATAATCCTATTTTACTTGATAAAGAATGTTTTTTTTAATACAGAAAAACGAAAATGATTAAAATATAAAATAACACTTAATGATGACGATAAGGCGTTTTGTAGTGATTTTCATTTTATAACCATTGTAATATAAAAGGGTGCTTAATTAGCGGACAAAATAAGGGTTAGGTTCAATTAAAAGGACTGTTGTAATAGCAAACAAAATAAACCAGACAGAAATAAAAAACATAATTTTTTCAAAGAAACCGTTTTTTTGTGGGGTGAGTAATAAAATAATAGTACAACTTTAAAGCCTGTTTCAATGGCGGGTTATATTTGAATTAAATTTGAAAACTCTCATTTTTTAATTGCTAACTAAACGTAAAGCGTTGGTTTTACGGAATATAAATCTTAGATAACTTTCATTTTTTTGATAAAATATTATGAAAAAAGCTAGCTATTTAAAAGTTGATTATGTATAATAGAAACAGATGGAAGATTATAATGATCTTCTGTTACAAAAAAGTGACATTAGTCATGAAAAGGAGTGGTGCACGTTGTTAACACTATATACTTCCCCAAGTTGTACTTCCTGTAGAAAGGCCCGTGCGTGGTTACAAGAACATCAAATTCCATTTGTTGAACGAAATATCTTTTCTGAACCATTAAATAGTTCAGAATTAAAGGCAATCTTACAAATGACTGAAGATGGCACAGAAGAAATTATTTCAACACGTTCAAAAGTTTTCCAAAAACTAAACATGGATCTTGATGATTTACCATTGCAAGAACTGTTAGAACTCGTTCAAAATAACCCTGGATTGTTGCGTCGTCCGATTATGATCGATGACAAACGCCTACAAGTTGGTTTCAATGAAGATGAAATCCGTCGTTTCTTACCACGTGATGTACGTCAATTGGAATTGCGTCAAGCACAATTAATGGCTGGATTATAGAAAATAAACGTTAACTTAGAAAAACTATTTTTGTAGTTTTTCTAAGTTTTTTTTTACCAGAATAGAAAGTACATATAACTAGATGTAACATGCAAAGGAATTTTACTCTTTGGGTGATAGCAAGATTTGAGAAGACCAAAATACTTGGTATCAAAAATTCGATTTATTGTTAAGGATTACTTTTTGAATGCCGTTTATTCGTTCTCGCATTAGGAGTGGCTTTTTGTCCTAAGCTCTTTTTTACGTTTTGCTAAGTGAAAAAAATGATGTCAAGGTTAAATTAAAAACTTATTTTGATTTTAAATGGTAATTTTTTTTCTTTACATTTAAGCTTATTTCGCTACAATGAAGTTATATTGATAGTTGTGGCAAAGTGAGGTGTAGCCAGATGGAAATGGAACATATTAATGAAAATACGATCCGAGTAATGATCGGTCATGAAGATTTAGAAGAGCGAGGCGTCTCATTTTTAGACTTGCTTGGTAACCATAGAGAGATCGAAAATTTTTTCTACAGTATTTTAGAAGAAGTTGATATTGAAGATGAGTTCCGCAGTAGCGAAGCTGTTACATTTCAAGTGCTTCCTAAAGGAGACGGTTTAGAACTTTTTATTAGTAAAAACTTACCGAATGAAGAAATGCTCCAAGAAGACGAAGACTCTTTAGATTCTGATGATGTAACTGAATTTATCCAGCAACAAATCTTAAATAATGAAGAAGAAACGACTGAACGCATTTCCGATGAAACAGAACACCAAGCGATTTTTGCTTTTGAAGACTTTGAACAAATGATTCAACTAGCCAATGATGTCGAGTTGGATTCAGCCTGGACAGATTTGTATTTACTAGATGATATCTACTATTTAGCCGTACATTTTTGGATGGAAGATTTAAACCAAACAGATGTCGCGAATGAAGTAGCTCGAATTTTAGAGTTTGCAGAAAGAAGCGATCGGACCATTGAAACATTGAACGAATATGCGCAATTACTTATGGAACGAAATGCTTTGGAACGTACAAAATTTTATTTTGCGTAAGCAGCAAATAATCAAAGAAACAATTTGAAGAATCTGATCAATGAAAATGATCAGGTTCTTTTTTTGACGTATTTTCTTTTAGAAGGGGGGCAGCTAATTTATGATGGTTGCAATCGATAAACATGGAAAAAGATTTCTGGCTACAACATGTACGAAACGGCAAAGTCTTTTCTGCCCAGCTTGTAAGGAACCAGTGATATTAAAAACTGGGCAGCAAAAAACAGCACATTTTGCTCACAAAAATTTACAGGATTGTTTTGGTTTTAGTGAGAAAGAAACAACGGAGCATCTCCAACTCAAAAAATATTTTTTTGAGTGGTGTAGACAATTTGTTACTCATCCGCCTGTCTTAGAAGCCTATTTACCAGCCCTTCGACAAAGACCAGATATCCTTTGCGGGGATCTAGCCATAGAAATTCAGTGTTCAGTTCTCGCTTATGAACGGATGAAAGAACGAACAAAAGGATATCTAAGCAAAAACTATCGTGTTTGGTGGATCTTAGGCTCTGCTTTTTTCAAAAATGATCGTTTAAAAACGAGAGAAAAGTACTTTTGTATGTACAATGACACCATGGGCACTCATTTATGGAAAATCGATTGGCTGGAAAAAAGATTATATTTGTTTTATCATTTGGCAGAATTATTTTCTGGAACAGTAACCTATGAAACAATCAGCTGGCCTTTCTTTAGTGAATCTCCTGTAAGTCTATTAGAAAAACAGATGGAGAATCAAAATCGGCAAAAAGTTCTTACTAATGTTGGCTGTCAAAAATGGTTACAAAAAAAATTATACTATCGTCAGTCTAAATACGTTCATTTACAAAAACAATTCTATCTTAGAAAAAAACATTTACTTTATTTATCTCCATGGATGTACGCAGAAAGTCGATTTTTTTTTATTTTCAAGAAAAAGTCTTCTTTTATCGTCTTTTATTTGAAGAAATCATCAGTGAACAAGCAGGCAGAAGCAAACAATGGAAGTATCTCAATTGGCTCCAAAAAATTGAACCAAATAAAACAACTTGGCTTTATCCAATGGTTGATAAGAAAAAGATTTTCCGATTACTTTACCAGGAATGTGAGGAGATATTCTTGATGTCAAACAGAAATAAATTATGATACACTAATTAAGAGTAGCTGATTTTAGTAGGCTTATTCATTTTTCTATTTTCAATATGAATTAGAAAAAAAGAGTGAAAACAATAAAGGAGTGTATTAAATGAGTGAAACGACCCAATTACCAAAACGAGAAGAATTGCCTGAAGAACTGACTTGGGATCTCACCAAAATCTTTTCTAGCGATCAAGAATTTGATGAAAAATACCAAGAATTAACAGAAGAATTAAAAAATTCCGATCAATATAAAGGAACATTAGCAAAGGGTGCGACAGAATTTCTGAATGCGCTTGAATTTGTTTTAGATGTTTACCGAAAAGTGGAACTCATTTATGTCTATGCTCATTTAAAAAATGACCAAGATACAGCAAATACGACTTATCAAGCGTTATATGCGAGAGCAGGAAGTTTATTTTCTAAAGTAAGTGAAGCAGTCTCTTGGTATGAACCAGAAGTCCTTCAACTTTCGGATGAGCAGATTTGGCAGTATTTTGAGCAAGAGCCGAAGTTAGAACTATATCGTCATTACGTAAAACAAATGGTGGATAATCGTGCGCATATATTATCTGCAGAACAAGAATCATTACTAGCTGGAGCAGGAGAAATTTTTGGCGCTTCCAGTGATACATTTGCTGTTTTAAACAATGCCGATCTAGAGTTTCCTACAATCGTGGGAGAAGATGGGAAAAAAATCCAGCTTTCTCATGGTGTCTATGGTCAATTGATGGAAAGCACAGATCGTACAGTTAGAGAAGCTGCATTCAAAGGGCTTTATCGTGTCTATGATCAATTTAAAAATACGTTTGCTTCAACATTGAGTACCCATATCAAAGGGCACAATTACAAAGCAAAAATTCGCCATTATCATTCTGCTAGAGAAGCTTCTTTGAGCAACAATCATATCCCAGAAAGCGTTTATGATACATTGATTGAAGTAGTCAATAAAAATCTTCCGCTATTGCATCGCTATATGGAATTACGCAAACGTCTTTTAAATGTAGAAAAACTGCATATGTATGATCTATATACACCAGTATTAGGAGAAGCTCCTATCAAGTTCACTTACGAAGAAGCGAAACAGAAAGCTTTGGAAGCTTTGGCACCAATGGGGGAAGAATATCTGTCAGTGGTAGAAAAAGCTTTTGCTGACCGTTGGATCGATGTGGTCGAAAATAAAGGGAAACGAAGTGGCGCTTATTCTTCAGGAAGCTATGATACCAATCCTTATATTTTAATGAACTGGCATGATACGTTGGATCAATTATTTACGCTCGTACATGAAATGGGACATAGTGTGCATAGTTACTTTACTCGTTCAAATCAACCGTTTGTTTACGGTGATTATTCCATTTTCTTAGCAGAGATTGCTTCAACAACTAATGAAAATATTTTGACAGAATACTTGCTTGAAACTGAACAAGATCCACGTGTTCGCGCATATGTCTTGAATCATTATCTTGATGGATTCAAAGGAACGATTTTCAGACAAACACAATTTGCAGAATTTGAGCATTTCATGCATGAAGAAGATGCCAAAGGTGTACCTTTGACCAGTGAATATCTAAGCGACAGTTATGGGGAATTGAATGCCAAATATTATGGATCAGCGGTAGAAAAAGATCCGGAAATCAAATATGAATGGTCTCGTATCCCACATTTCTACTATAATTATTATGTTTATCAATATGCAACAGGCTTTTCAGCTGCCTCTGCTTTGGCGCAGAAAATTTGGGGTCAAGAGCCAGATGCTCTAGAAAAATACCTTACTTATTTGAAATCAGGAAATAGTGATTACCCAGTTGAAGTCATGAAAAAAGCAGGCGTCGACATGACAAAAGCTGATTATATCGAATCAGCTATGACTAAGTTTGAACAACGATTAAATGAATTAGAGGAACTAGTTGAAAAATTGTCATAAGTGTTCGAGACAAGCATGCGTTGATTATCAACAGATAGCTTCTGTTTCTTTTATCTGATCTAAATAGCTGAAACCCACAAAAGTCCTATGTGGATTTCTGTGGGTTTTAGTTATTTACCTCATAATTAAAATAAATAAGAGCATTTTATTTTTTTATAGTTGCTTGTTTATATTGACGTAAATTTTATTTTTTCTTATGCTATAGAAAATAATTTGTCTGATAGATGTTGGAGATGCCTATCAATACTTCTAAAAATACATAGATGGTATTCAAGTGTCAACTCTATGAAATAAGCCAAAATTTTTCTTATTGTCAGAGAAGTTGCACAATATTTTTGTACCATACACATTCAAAAAAGAAATGGAAGGATGAATATGTCTTTTTGGGGATTTGAACAAGAGTCAGATGAAGTAGTGTTAACTTATGTCAATTGTCATGTACGTTGTCTGCGAGAAGCTGCTCGCTTGGAAATGAAGAAAAGAAGAGCAAAGAACGCGAAGAATAAAAAACAGAGCTATAATAGGAAGAAGGTGTCCCAGAAATGATGGAAGTACAAATCACTAGAAAAAGTGAGTTAACAGAAGGTGGTTGTAATGCCTGTGGTATCGTAGATGCTGCGATCTATTCGCTGCAATTAGGAACGAAAACAGCAATCATCGCTGATTTGACTGTGGGTTCGTTAGTTGACAGTCTAGCACTACTAGAAGGATATGAAGGTGAGGACATCTATGAAATGTTAGGAGAAATTCGCCAGTTGAGTAGAGCGGGCAAGACGATCAATGTTTCTGAAGAATTAGGGAATGTGACTTTTTGTACAGCTGATCAGCAACTGACCGTCAAAAATAGGATGGAGCGTCCAGCCTTATTTGAGCAAGTTAATCAGATCCTTCAACAGTTTTTTGAATTAGGACCATACAAATTTAAAGAAATAGCCACTGTACCAAAACATGATCCTGAATGGCAAAAACGAATCGAAGATCAAACGGATCATGCGTATTTATTTCAATAATAGTAGATGTTTTATTGAAATGGATATGGTGAGAAAATTAGCTGCAAAAAGACCGACCGCCAAAAGTTGTTTAAATGAACTTTTGACGGTCGGTCTTTATTTTGACACTTATTTTCAGGTAGCATTTCATGATTATTTGTTTTTTTGAAAAGTGACGATCTTACTTTTGCTTTATCCTTTTGAAACGTAACGTTGAACTACCTTACATTTCTTTCATTGGATTAAGCTGAAACACTTTCTTCCATAATCTTTGTAGTACCATTGCCGATGTGTGCCACATAAAATTCTGGGGCGTAGCCAACGACGTCTAAGTATTCATCATAGACCTTGTTTTTAAAGTTAGGGATATTTTCTTCTTTGACTAATGCGATCGCACAGCCACCGAAGCCAGCTCCTGTCATACGGGCGCCTAGAACACCTTCTTGTTTTTGTGCTGCATCGACTAATGTATCAAGCTCGATACCAGTTACTTCATAATCATGTCTCAACGAATCGTGTGAAGCATTTAATAATTGACCAAAAGCAGCCAAGTTTCCTTGTACCAGTTCAGCTTTAGCTTCTAGTGTTCGTTGGTTTTCAGTAACTGCATGACGAGCACGACGAATCAATGTGTCATCACCAATCAAATCAATGTTTGCTTCAAATGTTTCTTCGTCTAAATCACCTAATGCTTGGATAGCTAATTTTTGTTGGAGACGTTTTAGTGCTTCTTCACATTCACTACGTCGTTCATTATATTTAGAATCAGCTAATTCACGACGTTTATTTGTATTCATGATTACTACTGCATAGCCATCTAATTTTACTGGAACCATTTCATATTTTAACGTATTTGTATCAAGTAGAATAGCTTTGTCTAATTCGCCAAAGCCAATCGCAAATTGGTCCATGATCCCCGAGTTGACACCGATAAATTCATTTTCTACTTTTTTACCAATTTGAACTAATTCAAGTCGATCAATGGATAAATGGAATAAGTCTTCTAAGGCAACACCGACTAACAATTCTAAGGAAGCGCTACTTGAAAGTCCTGCACCGTTCGGGATCGTCCCTTCAACTAAGAGTTCAAAACCATGTTCAATTGGGTAGCCTGCTTCGTTTAGTTTAACGATCATACCTTTGACATAGTTTGCCCATCCTGCTTGTTTGTCGTAATCAAGTTGGTCTAAAGTAAAGCTGATGACACCGTCGTCTTCAAAGTTTGTTGAGTAAACCAATACTTTATTATCCTCACGAGGTGCGGCAACTCCTTGTGTGCCATAAGTGATGGAGGCAGGGAAAACATGACCACCGTTATAATCTGTATGTTCACCAATCAAGTTGATTCTGCCTGGAGAAAAATATTGTGTGGTTTTTTTAGGTCCAAAGATTTCTGCGAATTTTGTATTTAAACTGCGTTTGATTTCCATAGTTAGATACCCTCTCTTGTGTCGATTTTAAATTCTGTAGTTGTTTCAAATGGTGTGTGTGCTGTTAAATGAATATTTCCAAAAGCTGGATACTGTTCTGCTCCGGGAGCGATTTGAGTCTCAAACGTGATACCACCATGGTTGGCTAGTTTCTTTCCATGCATTTCTGGGGTGTCTTGCCCAAAGTTAGCAGTGAAGATCACAACACTAGGTGAATCGGTCATGATGCTTACTTTGATTTGTTCATCGGGACTTAATAAATAAGCCGATACATGATTCATACCTGGGTTATTTAAAAAGAAAGGATGATCGATCCCATCAACAAGTTGTTTTTGTTCAAATTGACTAGTAAAGACGGTGGCTAATTTTTGAGGTGTTTGAAAATCAAAAGGTGTTTGAGCAACACTCGCTTTTTCGCCAGTTGGTATACTATCAGGTCGTAATGGAGCGAAAGACTCACTGTCTAGCCAAAGCGTATGTTGATCAATTGATTCTTCTACATCGCCACTTAAATTGAAATACACGTGGTTGGTCGGATTGAAAAGCGTATCCTGATCACTGATTGCTTGCGTTCTAACACGCCAAATGTTGTCTTCTGTCAAAGTATAACAAACTTCTACGGATAGATTTCCAGGAAAACCATGTTCTCCGTCGGGACTGGTAGTAGTAAATGTGACTGAGCTTTCTTTGTCTGTTTCACTTAGTTGATACGTCCATTTTTTCTGTTCAAATCCTGGTGTACCTCCATGAAGTGAATGCCCTGTCTGAGGATCGACACTCAATTGATAGGTTTGATCATTCAAAGAAAATTGGCCTTTTTCAATCCTACCTGCTGTTCGTCCGATCGTTGCTCCGATATAGGCATCTTTTGTCAAATATTCTTGTGCGGAGTCAAACCCTAAAATTAATTCCCGATCATTAGCAGTTAGTTGAACGATCCGTGCACCTAAGTCAGTGACGGCTAATTTAAGTCCGTGAGTATTGGATAATGTTATCAAATGGTACCCCTGACCAAAGTCTTTTTCTGTAATCGTCATAATATAATTCCTTTCTTAATGTTGTGGAATGATAAAGTCATCTTCTAATTCAGATGCGAGTTCTTCATGTGAAGCTAATTTATTTTCTAGTTCTTTGACGATTTGCGCATGTTTTTTCTCTGTCAAAGTGATCTTCCAAGCAAAAATGATGGCAGAAAAGAACATCAATGCTGCAGGAACATAAAATGCATACGCTTTAAAAGTCATGATCCCATGATTGGTAATATCAGCAGCAGAAGCATTTCCAGTCATACCAGCTGCGATTGCGACAAACCCAACGATCCCATTAGATAAAGCACCTGCAATTTTATCGAGCAGTGGGCGAATCGATAAAGTCACAGCTTCGTTACGAATCCCATTTTTCCATTGTCCATATTCTACAGAATCAGTGATCGTCATCAAGGCAGATAAAAAGATCAACTGTTGTGGGAAGTAAAATAAAACAAGTCCAACGATCACGATCGGTAAGCTAGTACCTGCGATAGAGAAGAAGAAGTAAGAACTGATCATCATCGCAATACCGCCGATATAGACATAGCGTCTAGAAATCAATCGTGTCAAAGCAGGGAATAAAGGCACAGCGACTAGTCCAAGTAAAGCTGCTACTAAACCGACAATCCAGAATTGAGTTGGTTGACCTAAGACATATTTGAAAAAGTAGAATAAAACGGCAGTTGTTGCTACATTGGCAATAGCATAAGCAATGTAAGAAAGTGCTAACCACATTAATTGGTCATTTTGGGCAATTGCTTTAAAGACATCTTTGATGCTTGCTTTTTCATTTTGTTGACGAATCGCCGTGTCGACTTCTTTTGTTCCTAAAGCTGTAATAATTGCAGTTCCTCCAGAGATCACAGCGGTAATCACACCGAACCAGAACCAACCTGAAGCGCCTTCAACATGATGAGCAGTGACTAAATAAGTGAAAAATGTGACGATTGGTACGACGACCAAAGTGGTCCCGTTTGCTCCTAAGGAAGAACCGAATCGAGCAAAAGTCGCGAATTTTTCTCTTTCTTTGGTTTCAGTACTTAAAGCTGGAATCATTGACCAAAAAGCAATATCTTTAAATGAATAGAAACTATCTAATAATACAAAAACAATGGTAAAAAGGATGATAAACAAAGTTGTATTGTGAGTAGCAAGGCCAAAGAAATTAGTAAAAAGAAAAATCAAAAGGAATGAACTAACTAAACCACCAATGACCAGCCATGGTTTAAATTTTCCATATTTTGTCCGAGTATTATCAATAATCCCGCCAATCAATGGATCGAAAACGATTTCAATCAAACGAATACCAACGACTAAACTGGTCACCGTAGCGATCATTCGAGCAGTAGTTGCTTTATCTGTACCTGCAAACATCTCGCTTGTTACAAAAACCATAAAATAAGTGCTGAGAGTAACATAAAAAGTATCATGACCGAATGCGCCTAAAGCATAAGAAACCCGTTGTATCATTTTGTTCTTCATAGTATCTAATCCCTTCTTTGTTAAATATACAATAAAAAGTTAACCGGTTACAATAAATAAAAAAAGTTCTTTTTCTACTATTGACTTTATCAAGAAAACGCTTCCTGATGAATATATTTTTGTGACTAATATTTAACTTTTTGTTGCACGTTGTAGAACAAGAAGAGTAAAGTAAAAACAAAGGAGTGAGAGCGATGGAGCAAGCAATATTTTTAAAAAAAGAACGTCAAGAATTAGCTAAAGGGTGTTATTTTGACTTTTGTGGATTTTCAAAAACTTTGCCATATCATTCTTTCGGTCCAGCAATCAGACAAGATTATGTGTTACATGTCGTGATGGAAGGTAAAGGAACTTACCATGTGAAAGAACAGCAATATCAATTGCAAAAAGGAGATCTGTTTTTGATCCGGCCAGGGGATTCTACTTTTTATTTAGCAGATGGTGAAGAGCCTTGGGTCTACTGTTGGTTGTCTTTTGGTGGGCCATTAGCGAAAGAGATCATTGAACGTTCCTTATTCAAAGAAGATCAGTATACAATGGTTTCTGCAGGTATTTCGGCATATATAGATATTATTTTGGACTGTCTTCATTATTCACAAGACGGTTTAGCAGATGAGTTAGAATTGACGGCTTTGACTTATCGCTTTTTATCCGTATTACTAAAAGATGGCGGGAAAATCGGTTTGGGAAATCAAAAGGTTTCTTCGCCACTAGCAATCGAAACAGTGAAGTATATTGAAGAACACTATCCAGAAAATTTAACAGTAGAGGAAATTGCTCGACAACTGTCAGTCAACCGGAGTCATCTATCAAGAGTCTTTAAAAATCAATTAGGAACGAGTATCAAAGAATATTTGATTGGCGTGCGAATCAACCGAGCAGCATTTTTATTATCGTTGACTGATGATTCAGTAGAGAGTATCGCTTATCAAGTTGGTTTTAATAGTTTAGTTGTATTTAGCCGAATGTTCAAAAAGACAACTGGAGAAACAGCAACAAATTATCGGAAACGGATGAAAAATGAAGCGTCCAAAAACCTTTCATTAGGTGCTTTGAAGAAAGAATTAGAAGAACAAGAGATTGTTTCCTGGTCTACCTAACCATAAGGCAGGAGACTAATGACATTTTGTGTTCTGTGCTAAACTAGAAAATAGCAAGAATGAAGAGGAGTCAAGAAATGAGAACTTTGATTATCGTTAGTCATCCTACGATTGAGACATCATTGAACCAACAGTTTTTCAAAGAAGCAACTGAAAATTTAACGGTTACTTGGCATCATTTGGAAAAACATTACCCAGATTGGACGATTGATCGTGATACAGAACTTGAATTATTAAAAACACATGACCGGATCATCTTCCAATTCCCTTTGTATTGGTATAGTGCGCCAGCTCATTTAAAACTATGGGAGGACACTGTATTGGAACACGCTGACGAATTTCTTAAAGGCAAAGAATTAGGGATTGTCGTAACAACTGGCGTTTCTGAAAAAGAATATCAAGCAGGCGGGAAAGAAGAATATACCATTTCTGAATTATTAAGACCGTATCAGCGGATTGCCCACAAGTTTGAAATGACTTTTTTACCTCCATTTGTGATGGCGCAATTCATGTATCAAACAGAAGAAAAGCGTTGGGAGCGTTTAGTGGCGTATCAACAATACCTGACATTAGTAGGCAAACCGACCTTGATCAAGCGAATAAACTGGTTTATTGAGCGACTAAGCAGCAATCATTCTTTACAACAACTAGATCAGACTAAGCAAGCATTCTTAATCGACTATTTAGAGAATGAAAAAGAAGAGATTGAAGACCTCACATTTATCTTACAAGAATTAAAGGAGCAATAAAATGGCGGAAGAATGGTTTGTACGACAATTGGAAGAATTAAGTACATCGGTAGATTATGAAACAAAAGCTGTGTTGCATGAAACAAAAAAACTTTTACTGGAAATTTCAGAACGAAAAGTCCAATTACAAGGAGAAATCGATGGAGAATCCTGGAATCATCAAAAATGGTGAGTTTTGTTTATAAATAACACAGTTTAAAATGTTCAGAATGATGATTATTTGCTACAATGGGATTAAAGTAGGATTGAGAACGCTATTTTATATACTAATGGGTGGTGAAAGAAATGAACGAAGAAAACGAGCAAAGAGTCAATGTCCGAATGGCTCGTAGACAACAACAGAAAAAAGAAACGCAACGCCGATTGATCAAAATTGGTTCGGCTGTTGCTGTTTGCTTAGTCCTTATAGGTGCTGTTACAGCTCTTTATTTTCATGGAAAGAATAGTTCGAGTGCAGAAAGCTCGGTCGCAAAAACAAGCGAAACTACCACAAAAAAAGCTTCTTCCACAACGAAACCAAAAAATAAAGAAACTGCAAGTTCGACTCAAGAATCGAAAACAGGCACACTGACGGATCAGTTACAAACGATTATGACAGATTATACAAAGAAATTGGAAGAACAAACACCTCGTTTGATCGAAGAATACCAAGCTGAGATTCAGAACAATCAAAACGGTGTGATGGGATTGTCTGCGATTGCTAATCAAAAGGCTCGAGCGCTACAAGCTATTTCTGATGAAGGGATCAGCAAACTACAAGCAACGTATCAAGCAGCGCCAACCAAAGAAGGTGTAGATCTTGCAAATTGGATCAACCAACTTTCAGCAGATTATACGGAACAAGTAGCTAAAATTTCTGATATCTATCTCCGAACAAGTGCTTCGGTACAAGCAGAAACGTCAAGCAGTCAAACAACTAGTGAAACGGAAACTAGTGTTTCTCAGACGACTGACTCAACGACACAATCTTCCAGTCAAGCTACCCAAGGAACCGAAGGACAGACAGCAAGTGCTACTTCAAATGAACAAGCTGCTACTACTGTCGTTCAACAAGGAGAAGGTCCCAACCAGATTGCGGAACGCACAGGAATACCAGTTGATAAGCTTTTATCATTGAATGGGATGACGATGGACAGCTATTTCTTCAGTCCTGGAGAAGTATTGAAATTGAATTAAGCCACTGACAAGATGCCTTGATCAGCAAAAATAAGCTAGCGACCAATTAATTGATTGGACACTAGCTTATTTTTTTGAATTGAAATGGTTTGTTTAAGTTCATCGTGAACTGAATAAAAGATATAGATAATAGTAAGATAGTGATACATAAATAAATAGTAGGAATTTTGTTTATTTTAGACCATAAAAAAGCAGGGACCCATTTGATGGGAAGCCCTGCTTTTTTGATGAAGATTAGTGACTTTTCAGTCTTCGTTCACGTAGAAAATAATGAATCGTCATGTAGCACAAAAACACGAGACCAATAATCAATGGAATTCTTGTTTCTTGATTGATAAACATAAAAATCAAGACAATGGCTAAAAATAATAAAGTAAGATAATTGGTATAAGGTGATAATGGCATTTTAAATGGATGATCTCTTATTTCTTCTGGGTGTTGTTTTTTAAATTGGATCTCACTAAGTAAGATAACTACCCAAGGAACCATCCCCGGTAAAATACTGGAACTATAGACAAAAACGAAAATATTTTCTGCATGATTCACAAACAAAGGTAACAGGTAATTTAAAACTAGGCCAATCAATATCCCGCTAGAAATCGCTACGACTGGATAAAAAGGTACGCCATGACGGGTTAGTTTTAAAAATTTCCTCGACATTTTTCCATTGATTGCCAAGGTGTAGATCATTCGACTGGCACTGAAAATACCCGAATTACACCCAGATAAGGCAGCCGTCAAGACGACGAAATTGATCAATCCGGCAGCAAATGTGATCCCGATTTTAGAAAATGTTTGAACAAATGGGGAACCTATTGTGCCTAATTGATTCCATGGATAGATACTAACGATAATAAAAATAGCACCAATGTAAAAAATCAAGATTCGTCCAATAGTTGATTGAACAGCTTCAACGATCGTTTTTTTCGGATTTGCAGCTTCTCCAGCGGCCATTCCGATCAGCTCGATTCCTTGATAAGATGCAACAACAATGGATAGCGCAAAAAAGAAACCTTTTACTCCGCCGGTAAAGAAACCGCCGTTTTTCCAAAGATTAGAGATCCCGACTGCTTGGCCTTGATTTCCTAAGCCAAATAAGATGACACCTAGCCCTACCAGAATCATCAAAACGATCGTGCCGACTTTAATCATTGAAAACCAAAATTCTAGTTCACCAAAAGCTTTAACAGAAGCTAAGTTGGCAAGCATCAAAAAGAGGATGACAACAATCCCAGGAATGATTGTTGGCAGATGAGGCCACCAATAATTCATATATTCACCGACTGCAATGACTTCACTGATCCCGACAACAATAAACTGAAAGATGTTACTCCAAGCAGTTAAATAACCAGCGACAGGATGAAGATAATTACTAGCATAATTCGCAAAAGAACCCGTTGAAGGATCGACATAAAGCATTTCGCCAAGTGCTCGCATGATCAAATAAAGAAAGAGACCTGCGACAGCATAGGCAACCATTACTGAGGGACCTGTCCAACGAATGGTTGAGGAAGCACCCATAAACAATCCTACGCCGATCGTTCCTCCTAGTGCAATCATCTGAATGTGACGGGCACTAAGGCTTCGAGTTAATTTTTCTTCTTCCATACTAAAACTCCTTTCATTTTTGAGTAAAACAAGCAAATACGAATAAATGATAGACATTAATAACGAATAAACGATCAATAAAAACAATTTGCTTTTAAAACTCTTGATGTGATTTTACAGAAAGTTCTCACAAATTGCGAGCCTTTCTTGTAAAAAAAATCATGCGGGATACTTGAAAATGCTTTCGTCTTTAGTTAAACTATAGTTAAATAAAAAGTTAGGTAAACCTAAAAGGAGTGGAGAATGTGTCAGAAGCGATCATTAATATCCAGCAATTAACCGTTGCTTATCAAGGAAAGTTAGCGTTAAACGAAGTTGATGTAATGATCCAACCCAAAAAAATCACTGGGATCATCGGTCCAAATGGTGCGGGAAAATCAACTTTTATGAAAGCCATACTGGCTTTGATTCCCAAAGTATCTGGAGAAATTTCTTTTGGCGGTTCATTGCTAAAAGAAGCACGTAAAAAAATCGCTTATGTTGAACAACGAAATGAATTGGATCTATCTTTTCCAATTGATGTGTTAGGTGTGGTCTTATTGGGGACTTATCCATCATTAAGGTTGGGACAACGTCCGGGAAAAAAAGAAAAAGAACGAGCACAGCAAGCATTAGAAAAAGTCGGTATGGCTTCGTATGGGAAGCGACAAATAAGCGAATTGTCGGGTGGACAGTTACAACGTGTTTTTATTGCCCGCGCATTGGCGCAACAAGCAGAATGGATTTTTCTTGATGAGCCATTTGTAGGGATTGATGCCGTAAGTGAGAAAAAAATTTTTTCAATATTGAAAGAATTAAAAGCAGCAGGTAAAACGATCATCATTGTTCATCACGACTTGCACAAAGTAACAGAATATTTTGATGAAGTGATTTTATTGAATCAGCAATTGATCGCTGCCGGACCTGTTGCAACTACATTTACTTCAGAAAATCTGAAGATTGCTTATGGTGAAGTGATCGGGCAATTAGTGAAAGGAGCAAAAGAAAAATGATCCAATCGTTTATTGAAGGAATGATGAACTACCAGTTTTTACAATATGCATTGTTCACATCAATGCTCGTTGGTTTGGCTTCCGGGGTGATCGGATCTTTTATCATCTTACGAGGGATGTCGTTGATGGGAGATGCTATTTCACATGCGGTCTTACCAGGAGTAGCAATTTCCTACATGTTTGGCTTTAGTTATATTTTAGGTGCAACGGTCTTCGGCATGTTGACGGCAGGACTCATTGGTTTTGTCACCCAACGAAGTCGATTAAAAAATGATACAGCAATCGGTATCGTCTTTAGTTCATTCTTTGCATTAGGAGTCATTTTGATTTCTTTTGCCCAAAGTGCTACGGATCTGTACCATATATTATTTGGAAATGTGTTAGCGGTGAGAGAAAGCGACCTGCAGATGACGGCGATCGTTAGCGGTATTGTGTTATTGTTTGTGTTCATTTTCTATAAAGAACTCAAAATTACTTCTTTTGATCCGATGATGGCTAAAGCTTATGGGCTAAATATTACCTTGATCCACTATTTGCTCATGTTTTTCCTGACGTTAGTCGCAGTGGTTAGTTTACAGACAGTAGGGACGATCTTAGTGATTGCGATGTTGATCACACCAGCTGCTACAGCTTATCTATTAACGAATAGTTTAGTGAAAATGATTGCTATCTCATCAACAGTTGGTGTATTAAGTGCAATCTTAGGGGTATTTTTTAGTTATAGCTATAACTGGCCTTCCGGTGCAACCATCGTTTTAGCTTGCGCGCTATTCTTTCTGTTGGCATTTTGCTTTTCACCTTCTAAGGGAATCTTTTTTGCTCATAAACGGGTCATAAAAAGCGAGTAAAAAGAATGATCATGTAAAACAAATCATTTGAAAAAAGGAGTAATGAGATGAAAACCAATAACTATCGGATTTTTTGGGTAATGTTCGCAAGTTTCTTTTTGTTAGTGGGCTGTGGCAGTCAAGAAAAGCAGGAAGCTAATAAAGAAACGACTAAAGAAACATTGAATGTTGTAGCAACCAACTCTATCTTAGCGGATATGGCAAAAGAAGTAGGAAAGGAACATGTAGCTGTTCATAGTATCGTGCCTGTAGGAACAGATCCTCATGAATATGAAGTGTTACCAGAAGACATCAAAAAAGCGAGTGATGCCGATGTGATTTTATATAATGGGCTAAATCTAGAAACTGGTAATGGCTGGTTTACAAATTTAATGGAAACCACACATAAAAAAGAAGAGAAAGATTATTTTGCAGTGAGTAAAAAAGTAACACCCATTTATTTATCAGGTGGGACTTCCAAGAGTAAAGCTGACCCTCATGCCTGGTTAGATTTATCGAATGGGATGAAGTATGTAGAAGAAATTACCCGTATCTTTTCAGAAAAAGATGCTGAAAATAAAGCAGTCTATGAAGAAAACGCAAAAAAATATATTGAAAAGTTGAGCGAATTGGATGAAAAAGCTAAAACAAACTTTCAAACAATTCCTGAAGATAAAAGATTATTAGTAACGAGTGAAGGAGCTTTCAAATATTTTTCCAAAGCTTATGGAATCCCAGCAAGTTATATTTGGGAAATCAATACAGAAAGTCAGGGAACTCCTGAACAAATGAAACGAATCATCAATCAAGTAAGAGACTCTGCAGTACCCGCTTTGTTTGTCGAAACAAGTGTTGATCCTAGAAGCATGGAACGTGTGGCGAAAGAAACGGGAGTAGCTATCTATGATCGATTATATACAGACTCTATCGATAAGGAAGGCAAACCAGGAGATTCTTATTATAAGATGATGGACTGGAATATCCGAACGATCCATGATGGGTTGACTCAAGAAAAATAAATGGTACAAAATAGCTTTCATTCAAAAAAACTAGAAAAGAATGCGTGCTAAATAGCCAGCCGAAGAGATCAAAATCAGTTCGTTAGATTTTGGTTTCTTCGGCTTATTTATGCTAAAAATCAAGATTCAAAAAACAAGAAGCAGGAGGATTCATTTACCCTGATTTATGTGGAAAGGAGATCAAGCGAAGGCTCACTTATTTTGCAAGTAAAAAAATAAAAAAAACGTCTGCTTTTTGTTAGTTTCGGATACCTTTTTTTGTTGTTTTCCGTTATAGTTAAAGATAAGAAAGGAAGGTAAAGCTATGAATTTTACGCGTAAAGATAAACAACTAATCAAAGAAGAAATCCTTAAAGTGATCGAACAACAGGATAGCTCTGATAAAGATCAAGACCTTCAATTTCTTGAAACAGAAATGGCTAAATTATTCATAGCAAGTCCAAGTGAATCGGATGTAGAAGAACGTTATCCGGGGAAATGGCTTTTTGATGAATTTCAGCCATTAGATGAACAGACTGGAATTGGTTATTTTGTCTCGATTTCTTCTGTTGGATTTATTCCAGGAGTATTAGTGAAACAAAATAATGAAATCAATATCAAGGCATGGCCAGCATTATTTTCCACAATGGGGACAGAAGGGGTCATTGAAAAAATTCAATCGGCTTATTATAAAAGTTCGTTTATTGCAAATAGTAAACTAATGAATACATTCTATAATCGTTTGGTTTTGATTGCCCGCCCAGGAGATATTCCACAAACATTTACCTACTCGCAGCAAAAGAATCTCTACGAAGAAACATTATATTCCAGAGATTTATCCACTTTTTCCGCAGTAGAACAGGTTCGATTGCATGAATTGTTGCATACTAAGCCAGTATCGCTCAACTTTTTTCAAGCGCTAGATAACCAAAGAAAATGGTTGTCTCTCAACTATTGGGAAATCTTTGCTACTAGAAAAAGATGGATGGAAGAACGAAAGATCGCAGATCAACAGATCCAATTTGTCCAACTAAAAAGAGATCGGCTTTATTACGGAATTTATAGTCGCTAGCAATTATTTGAATAGGTGGAAAAGATGACAAAAACCTTAAAAGAAGAAATCATTGAAGAAAGCAAACGTTTAGGTATTGATAAAATCGGATTTACGACGGCAGAACCCTTTGATTATTTAAAAGAGTCTTTAGAAGAACAAAAAGCCGCTGGACATACTTCGGGATTTGAACATCCAGTGATTGAAGAACGTTTATATTTAGAAAAAACTTTTGATCGCCCACAATCGATTATCGCTATTGCTTTAGCTTATCCAACCAAGATCCATGAAGAGGTCCCAAAAGATGAAAAAAGAGGACAATTTGCGCGGGCATCTTGGGGAATCGATTACCATGATATTTTACGTGACCGTCTCAATCAATTGATTACTTTTATCCAAAGCAGAGCAAGTGTCTGGCAACAAGAAGAAGCTTGGCGGTTTGCCCCACAAGTGGATACTGGAGAATTAGTAGATGTGGCTGTTGCACAAAGAGCAGGACTAGGATTTATTGGTCGAAATGGGTTGCTGATCACAGAAGAATACGGTTCATTCGTGTATCTTGGAGAAATTGTCACCAATATCGTATTTGAACCTGATGAACCAGGTGTTTTTGGCTGTGGTGATTGTACTCGTTGTGTGACAGCTTGTCCGACAAAAGCTTTGTTAGGCGATGGCAGGATGAATGCACAAAGATGTTTATCTTATCAGACCCAAACCAAAGGGCTAATGCCAAATGAGTATCGGAAAAAAATGCGAAATGTCATTTACGGGTGCGATATCTGTCAGTTAGTCTGTCCTTATAATCAAGGGAAAGATTTCCATTTCCATGAAGAAATGGAACCAAAAGTAGAAGAAGTCTATCCGAAATTAAAACCAATGCTTTCTTTATCAAATAAAGAGTTTAAACAACAGTTTGGGCATTTAGCTGGTTCATGGCGAGGGAAAAAACCATTGCAAAGAAATGCTTTGATTGCTTTAGCAAACCTTGGGGATACTTCGGCTTTACCTGAGATCGAAAGCTGCTTAAGTGATGTTCGACCGGTTATTCGAGCAACCGCTGCTTGGTCGATTGGGCGTTTAGGTAGAAAAGAACCAGAAAAATGGTTGGAAACTTTAGAGCAAATGAAACAACGCGAAGAAGACCAAGAAGTGATCACAGAAATTATAGAAGCGCAAGAAATGTTAGCCAAGAAAACGAAGCGAAAAAAGAGGACATGAAAGAAGCGGTCAGCTCCGAGCGAATAAGAGAAAATTTTATGTACAAGATTCCTTTCACTTCTATATAAGAAAAAAATAGAGTATTATGCTAAAACAAGCGTAGTACGACAAAGAGACTAGGACAGTTAGTTTGTTCTAGTCTTTTTATTGATTAAAGTAAAATAATGGATCATAACTAAATAATAAAAAGAATCTGTATTAGAAAATTTCAATACTTAGAGTAGTATAATCCACTGAATGTTCGACTTGTTTATAATTGAAGCAGTTCAAAAAATAGAATACTATCGGTTTTTTTTAGCAAAAAATCTAGAAATACCAGAAATTTCAAAAATATTAAAAAACTTATCCTAAAATTTTTTAGTAAAGGTTGTAATAATTACTCAATTTTTTGTCGTTTTGACACATAATTACTAAAAAAAAGGATAAATTAAATAAAAAAATCAAAAAAGTTAAAAAAAAATACTAGAAATATTACAAAATATAAGATTTTCTAAACTTTATAAGAAAATGTTAAAAAACGGTTTCTTTCTTATGATATAAGGGTTCTAGGACTTTAGTCGTACTTTTTTGTCCAGAGTTATGTTACAAATGTTAAAAATTAGGATATTTTGTCATTAAATGTCATATTTCTTTTACCTATGAAATATTTCTAGATGATAAAGTTAATGACGTTGATAAATACATGGAAAAAAAAGGAGATAAACATGAATTCAATTAAGAAGATCGTTTTAGGAACAACTTTTGCTGCTGGTGCAACTGCAATGTTTGTAGGAACAACTGCTCATGCTGACGAAGTCTATACAATTAAATCAGGTGATTCACTATCAAAAATCTCACAAAAATTTGTTGGAGATAACTCATTGATCGATGCAATCGCTGAAAAAAATGGTATCAAAGACATCAACCGCATCTATGTTGGCGAAGAATTAACGATCCCGACTTCAAGTGATGCTTCAGCAAAAACAGTCGAAGCACCAAAAACAACTGAAACAGTAACGGAAGAACATACATATGTTGCTCCAGTTAAAACAGTTGAAGTAACACCTGCTGCTCCAGCTGCTCAAACAGCAACAGCTCCAAGCAATTCAAGTTCTGCAAAAGAATGGATTGCGAATAAAGAATCAGGCGGTTCTTACACAGCAACTAACGGCCGTTACATCGGACGTTACCAATTAGATGCATCATACTTAAATGGTGACTATTCTGCTGCAAACCAAGAACGCGTAGCTGATCAATATGTATCATCACGTTATGGCTCATGGGATGCTGCTCAAGCATTCTGGTTAGCAAACGGCTGGTACTAAGTCGATTATTGAATACTAATAAAAAGACAAAACCAAGAAATCGTGTCATTCGATTTCTTGGTTTTTTTGCTGTTTAGGGATGAGACAGTAATGACGAAAAATAAATGAATGAAATAGTTATCTCTTTGTTCATCTTAGGTTTTCTTGATGTAGTTATGGAGATCTTTTTGATAGTCCGTTCCATGCCACGTACCAGTGTTTATAAATTCAGCTAAGAGATAACCGATATAAGGACCAGTCGTTAAACCAGAAGAACCGAGTCCACTTGCGACGATCAGATTTGGTTCATCGAATAAAGGACCAAAAAACGGAGCAAAATCAGACGTATATGCCCTCGTTCCTACTTGTAACTGATAAGGCTGTGAAAGTAATTTTTCTGGTTGTACAAAAAAAGCTTTTGTCTGTTCAGTCAACTGTAAAAATGCTTCATTAGTAGGAGTCAGATCCCATCCTTGTTCATTTTCATGTGTAGCGCCTAATAAGATTTTTCCGTCATTGAAGGGAATGAGGTCTGCTTCTCCATCTAGCATGGCAACAGGCCATTTTTGGCTTTGGAGCTGATGAGTAGTAAAAGCGATCAACTGCCCTTTTTGAGGACGAAGATCGACCTGATAGCCTAATGGTTCCAATAAAGGCTTCAAGGAAGGACCAGGAGTCAAAATGACCCGGTCAAACGGTTCTTCATCAAATTCTCCGAGGATCAGCCAATCATCATTCCTTTTTTGTAGGCGAATCTTATCGTTTATTACTGTTACACCAGCCCTTTTCAAGCGTGCCGTTAAATAATGAAGGTAAGCTTTTCCGTCTAAACGGCCACCACCAGTGATGAATAAAGAGGGGGTCGGTTTTAATAAAGGAAGTAAATCAGCTGTTTGATCCGCTTTTAATAAATGGATTTCTCCGATCTCAGGTGCCTCTTTTTTTCGTTCTTCTGCAAGATCAAGTAATTCTGCTAATTGTTCTTTTTGTCGAAGCAAGAGTGTACCGGAACGAGCATAAATGGTCGGATCAAGTGCGAAATCTTGCACTAATTTTGGGAAAAATGCCGCACCGTCTTTGGCTAAACGATACCATGTTTTATTTCTTCTTTTGGATAACCATGGAGAAATGATTCCCGCACTTGCTTTGGTTGCCTGACCAATTCCATAGTCAAATAAGGTGATGCTGTATTTTGTGGTATCTACATAATTGGCTAATGTCATACCGATGATTCCACCACCGATAATGGCGATTTTTTCCATGTTTGATTCCTCCTTTACTTACAAATTGTATTTTTGCACAAAAAAACGGCAGTTGCAAACGACTGCCGTTTCAATCAATCATGAATGTTTTGTAGTTAAACTATAACGAATAAATAAGATAAAGCTGATAACTAATAGAAGAAGTAATACACCTAAAGCAACTTGTGAACCGAATGTCGTGGCGACTTTATAGCTCAAATCAGCATGCGCTTGAATAAGGTTGATAATGATTGCCACTAATGAAGTAGCAACGGCACCAGAAAATTGTTGTAAGGTGTTAAAAACAGCATTGCCATCACTTTGATAGTCATCCGTTAAAGCATTCATCCCAGTGGTCATCATATTGCTATAAGACAAACCAATCCCTATCATATAGATCACGTGGCAAGTAATCAACAATAGCAATGAAACATGTCCTAGAAGAAAGACTAGTGCGGACCAACCAACAAGAGCAAGGAGTAATCCGGCAAAAATCGGTTTTTTGGGACCGTGTTGATCAAGCAGTTTTCCAGAAAAAGGCGATAATACAGCGCCAATCGTAGCTCCTGGCAACATGGCGATTCCAGCGATGAAAGGGCTGTTTCCTTGAACAATCTGAACAAAATTTGGTAAGACAAAAGAAACGCCTAGCAATAAGAACTGGTAGATTAAAAAGCTAAATAAGAATAAACGAAATGTTTTATTAGAAAAAATGGTTAGTTGGATCAATGGATAATCGGCTTTTTTTGTTCGTTGATAAAAAAGGATCCCACCAATAATCGCTATTAGTAACGCAAACCAACTAAGCGGTTGTCCTAGCATACTCAAAAATGTTAAGCTACCGCTAAATAATAAACACAAACTAAATACACTCAACACATCCAAACGTCCACTTTTTTGAACGGGCATTGAAGGAATAGCAACTAAGCCGATGCCAAGAGAAAGAATCAAAATAGGAATCAAGAAAAGAAAGATATGATTCCAAGTGAAATTTGAAGTTAAGATTCCCCCATATGTTGGCCCGATAGCCGGAGCAATTGCTGTGGTCAGTGTTCCCACCCCCATCATCGCTCCGCGGCGGTTCATAGGCGCAAAGGTCAAAATAATATGGAACATTAGTGGTAAAGCAATCCCGGTAGCTGCCCCTTGTAAAAGCCGACCAAGTAATAAAATGAAGAAAGTCGGAGAAAAGAAGTCAACAATGATTCCTGCTAAAAAAAGCAGGTTTGAAAGTAAAAAGAGACTTCTAAGGCTGAAATTTCGTGTTAAATAAGTTGATAATGGCACGATGATCGAGATCATCAGCAGGTAAATCGTTGTCACCCATTGAACTTGTGCAGTCGTTAATTGAAACTGGTTGATCAACGTTGGAAATGTGACGTTCATTGCTGTTTCGATCAACACTCCCGCAAAAGACATCATGCCGGTTGCGATGACTGCAGGTACTAAGAGTAATTGTTTTTGTTTTGTCATGTCCTCACCTCAAAAAATTTCGTAAAAAAAGAGAGTGATTTCTATTATAAAAATAGAAACCGCCTCTCTCTCGACACGTAATATACGTGTTATCTGTACGATTTATTTCCATCGCTTATTCTAGCATAGAGGTAAAAAAAGTGTCAACCAGGTTAGCCAAGTCTTTTGAAAAGAGTTATGATAGTAGAGAATAAATCATCGCAGGAGGAAAAAATGGCTACGATTGATTGGAAAAAAACGGAACCAGGTTATAGTAGTAAAAAAAAACCACAGATCTTAACGTTATCTCCACAGAATTTTTTTAGCATAAAAGGAGTAGGGGATCCAAATGAAGACGATTTTCAGCGACGAGTGGCAGCTTTATATGCTGTTAGTTATGCGATCCGAATGGCCCCAAAGAAAAATTGGCAGATTCCTAACTATCTTCCCTACACTGTTTATCCATTAGAAGGACATTGGGGATTACAAGAAGCTTATTTGCAAGAAAAAGTAATGAAGAAGAGTCATTTTGCTTATCAGATCATGATCAAACAACCTGAATTTGTGACGAAAGAAGTTGCACATGAGGCTCTACTACGTGTAGCGGACAAAATTCCCAATGATTTGTTCGACCAAGTAGTATTTAGTAGCATGGATGAAGGATTAGTCGCTCAGATGCTTCATGTAGGACCATATGAGGATGAGCCACAAACCTTTGAAAAATTAACAACGTTTATCGAAGAGCAGGGGTATCAACGGATAGCTAAAGAACATAAAGAAATTTATTTAGGGGATCCGCGCAGAGCCAACCCAGAAAAACTGAGAACGATTTTGCGTGTCAAGATTGCGCCAAAAAATCAACTAAAAAAATAAAAGTAAAAAATACCAAAAAAGGCAGAAAAACGATTATTTTTTTGCTATAATCAAAGACAAGAGGTGTCCGCTATGAAAAAAATCCAACGACAAGCATTGATTCGTCAGATCATCACAGAAAAGCCAATCAGCACACAAGAAGAACTATTGCTTTGTCTTCAAGACGCAGGGGTGACAGCCACTCAAGCAACTATTTCGCGTGATATCCGTGAGCTGAAGTTAGTGAAGTCTACGGATGAAAATAAGCAAGTTCGTTACAATCTATTCAGTCAGCCTGCTGAAACGTTACATGAAGAACGACTACAAGCAGCTGTTAAAAGAGAAGTTTTGAAAATACAAGTTGTTCAATTTATGATCGTGGTGCTAACAGAAAAAGATGGGGCGGATGTCGTAACCAATTGGCTAGATGAAGTCGCTTATCCAGAAGTTGTTGCAACGATTGCTGGAGTGGATACATTTATTGTGATTTGCCGTTCGGAAGAAGAAGCACAAGATTTTGCAGAAAAATTAGAAAGAATGAGGGAATAAAAGAAGGGAGAATGATTTATGTCTTTGTTGAAAGCGCTACAAAACGGATCTGATATTCGAGGGATTGCCATGACGACGGAAACACATTCAGCTAATTTGACACCAGCTGAAATCCAAAAAATAAGTTGTGGCTTGGTTAATTGGTTAAAAAGGGATCATCCACGCAAATATCAAGAAGGTAAATTAACGGTAGGAGTGGGGCGGGATAGTCGAATCAGTGGTCCAACGTTAGAAAAAGCGCTGATTGACGGATTAATCGAACAAGGCATAAATGTTCTTGATTTTGAGTTAGCTACGACACCGGCGATGTTTATGGCTACTCAGTTTTCTCAATTCCAGTGTGATGCAAGTGTGATGCTAACAGCTAGTCATTTGCCGTTTTACTTTAACGGCATGAAGTTTTTTACAGCTAATGGCGGCGCAGAAAAAGAAGATATCGCATTTATTTTATCAGAAACAACACCAAATAAAACCAATCATAAGGGGACAGTCCAAAAAGCCGATCTGTTAACACCTTATGCAGAAGACTTAGTTCAAAAAATCAAAAATGGTATTAGAAAGAAAGGAATGTCTGACACAAAACCGTTAGCTGGCTGGCGGATCATCGTAGATGCAGGAAATGGCTCCGGTGGTTTTTTTGCTGAAAAAGTACTACAACGATTAGGGGCAGATACGACAGGTTCGCAATTTTTAGACCCCGATGGTCATTTTCCGAACCATATCCCGAATCCAGATAATGCTGAAGCCATGGCAAGTATCAAGCAAGCTGTTTTGGAAAATCAAGCCGATTTAGGAGTGATCTTTGATACGGATGTTGACCGTTCGGCAGTAGTCAGTGCAAGTGGTCAAGTGATCAATCGTAACAATTTGATCGCCTTATTAAGTACGATCGTGTTAAAAGAATACCCTGGAGCGACGATCGTAACTAATTCACCAACGTCTAATCACCTAGAAACGTTTATTGAAGAAAAAGGTGGCAAACAAGATCGTTACATTTCAGGTTATCGTAATGTCATCAATCGTGCAATTGCATGCAATAAAGAAGGAATCGATGTTCCATTAGCGATTGAAACAAGTGGGCATGCAGCATTCAAGGAAAATTACTTTTTGGATGATGGTGCCTATGTCATTGCAAAAATTTTGATGCTTTTGCCAGAACTGAAACAAACAGAACAAACGTTGGAAGAGATTATCCACGACTTAAAACAGCCACAAGAAGTACAAGAAATTAGGTTAAGGCTTAGTGAAGAGGATCCGAAAAAACAAGGGGCAACAATTATTCAAGGGTTAGCGAACGAATTGAACGAAGAGGGACTGGTATTTCATCCGGAAAATGAAGAAGGAATTCGTTACGATCTAAAAGAACCATATGGGAATGGCTGGTTTTTATTACGAGCAAGTTTGCATGAACCATTACTGGTGCTCCAGATCGAAAATGATGAAGTTGGAAAAAATCAACACGTTTTACAGCTACTTGCGGAACATTTAAAGAAATACTCAAATGTTGAACCACTGATAGTGGATACTAAGGAAGCGAAGGGAAATGAAAAGTAAAAATGGTTGCGAACATAGTAATTTTTTTGACTATATTAGTTTATGGTGTTAATTTTTTAGTTTTTCTTTATCTTAGAATCAATCATATCAAAAATTGTGTAGAGAAATTAGCTATTTATTTGGGAACAAACATGACTTTATTATTTACGAGTGGTATTTTTCTCTTTTTTGGAAAAATCATTGAAGATGGCATCCTTGTTTTTGAATAAGTAACTTTCATGAGAAAATAAACTAAAATGCTCATGTTAATCAAGAAGTCCTCAACCGTTGCAGTATGAATCTAGGAGCAGAATTTTTGAACAAATCGCTGGATATGCTTACACTGGTAATAGACGAAGTGTCATATCGAAAGGAGCAGTACAATGAAAAAATTATACGAAACAGCGATGATCAATCATGGCGGACGAGAAGGCGAAGTAGCAGCACCAAATGGTTCGATGCAAATGAAGATCACTCCTCCAGGCATCCATGCTGAAGGAACAAATCCGGAACAACTATTTGCTGCGGGCTATGCCTCATGTTTCAATGGTGCACTGCAACATATGATCAAAGAAGCTAATTTGTCCGTAGACTCCACAGTTAAAGCACGGGTTTCACTTTACACACTTGATGAGGGTGGTTATAAAATCGGTGTGGTCTTAGAAGTACATGTTGACGATGTGAGCGAGGAACAAGCCAAGCAATTAGCGGAAGATGCCCATGATTACTGCCCTTATTCAAAAGCGACAAGAGGAAATATTGATGTTGAGGTAGTGACAGTTTAAACGATTTTTCTATCTGAGGAAGAAGTAAGTACCTTTAGATAAGTACTTTTTTATAAAAAACAGGACCGGTAGAATTTTCTATCGGTCCTAAAAGTGATGGTGACGAGTCTCAAACTATTCTTGGCTTATAAATGCCAATAGAAGCTAAAAATGATCGACCAGCAAGCATTTCTACTGTCTTTAGTAGGACAGCAATGGCTTGCTGGTCGATCATTCTTATTTTTATTCTGTTGAGTGGTAAGGACCCAAAGGATGTTGGACATAACCACTTTTGCATGTTTTATTTTTTACTTGGCGGTGTCCCATACATTTTTGGTGTAACCCGTTGTAATTTTGGCTTATCACCTTCAACTTTTGGCTCTGCTAACCATTGGTATTCGCCTTCACCATCTAAGGCTTCGCCACTTGCCCAAGAACCTTTACTACTTTCATCACCTTCTGAGAAATTATAAAAGTCATAGGCGATATCTTTTCGTTCGTTTTCACGATTGAACGTACTTGGTACAAGAATGGAGCCTTCATTTTCTTCTAATTCTTTCACGGCACTTGCCCATAAGTTTTGATGATAACTATCTCTTGCAAGCAAGACTGCCAGTAAATCTTTGACGCCACGGTCATCGATCATTTCATAGATACGAGCAACTTGTAACCGTCCTTGAGATTCAGCATTTAGATTGGCACGGAAATCAGCTAACAAGTTTCCACTTGCAACGATATAACCGCCACTCCAAGGGTTGCCAACACTATCAGCAGGGCGTGGTCCTAAGCCAGCGACAATTGCATGCTGAGGATTCATACCAGAGATGATTGCACCGATCGTAGGATCTTTTTTCATTGCTTCTTCTTGGTCTTCAACTGGCGCATCTTCTAATAATCGTGCGACCATCGTTGCTAACATTTCGACATGTCCAAGTTCTTCTGTTGCGATATCCATTAACATGTCTTTATATTTTTCTTCTCCTCGACAGCTCCAACCTTGAAACAAGTATTGCATTGCCACACTCATTTCTCCGTATTGTCCACCGATAAGCTCTTGTAAATATTTTGCGATTAACGGATTCGGACGATCTGGTTTTGCTTCAAACTGTAATTCCTTTTGGTGTCTGAACATCAAAAATTCCTCCTAATCTTTTATTAATACATTTACATTCTGCACTTTAAAATGAGAAAACACAAAGGAAATGCTTAGAAAAAATACGGTGGCAGATTTCATCTGATATATGAGTAGACACGCCTAATAAATTGTTATTTTCTGATTAAAATGATATCGTTATATTAAAATGTTATCGGTTGCAAATAACAAAAGATAACCTTTTTATTAAAAAACGGAGGGATAAAATGAAAAAGTTGTTAGTTACTGGGGTGCTGGCAAGTACAGCATTATTTTTGTTGGGAGGTTGTGGTTCAAGTAGTGCAAAGTCAAACGCAGCTAGTTCATCTGAAAAAACAAGTGACGGGAAGAAAACTATTGATTTCTGGTCATTTTGGGGATCAGGAGCACGTAAAGAAGTGATCGAAGAGATCATTGACGATTACAATCAATCACAAGATAAGATCCAAGTAAATTATAAATACCAACCGTGGGGGGATATTTGGACCAAATCATTGTCAGCGATTACAGCGGGGAATGCACCAGACGTGATTGTTCAAGATATCAATTCAGTTGCTCAAAGAGCTGAAGCGCAACAGGCCACAAACTTATCTAAATATGTAGATGAAGAGACCTCAAAAGATTTTTATCCACAATTGTGGGATACAGTGGAGTACAAAGGTGATCCCTATGCGATTCCGTTCAACACAGATACTCAAGTTATTTTTTATAATAAAAAATTATTTAAAGAAGCAGGAATCGCTGAAAAAGATTTATCAACTACATGGGATGAATTAGAAAAAACCGCCCATCAATTGGATAAAAAAGATAAAAAAGAATTCACACGAATTGGATTTTATCCTTTATGGAATTTAGGGGCAGATGTCTGGGCATTAAATGAAGATAATGGGACAAGCTGGTTTGATCAAGACGACAAAATCAAAATCGATACGAAGAATAAAGTTGAAGCATTAGAGTGGATCCAAGATTGGCAAGACTATTATGGGAAAGATACGATCAATAAATTAGAGGCAGAATTTGGCTCAGGTGTTTCTGATCCATTCATCTCAGGTTTAGTCGCAATGCGTGCCCAAAATATCAATTATTATTCGAGCTTGATGGAAAATGCTCCAGAAGATTTTGATTTTGGTGTCATTCCGCTTCCAGAAAAAGAAAAAGGTTCTGGTCATTGGTCATGGGGCGGCGGCTTTGTACTCGAAGTACCTTATGGGGCAAAAGATCCAGAAGCTTCTTATGACTTTATCAAGTATCTTTCTTCACCAGAAGTTCAAGAAAAATTTGGCGAAAAGAGTTTTGATATCATGGCAAGTAAAACAGCCAATGAGAACTTAGTGAAGAATGAACAGCTAAGTGACAAGGGACGAATGATCTATCAAATGGCTGATGAGAATTTCAAAAATACGGTCATTACACCTGTCCCATTAGCAGCACCAGATTATACGACACTAGTGAACGAACAAATCGATCAAATTCTCTTAGGAACAAAAACACCAAAAGAAGGTTTAGCTGATGCTCAAAAAGCGGTGGAGAATCTAGTAAAACAAAATAACTAATCAACTGTTGACTAATTGAAAGAAAAAAGGAGGCAAGAAAATGAAGCGTTTATCAATCCGAAAGAAAAAAGAGGCAAGATGGGCCTATTTATTTATCTCGCCTTTTATTATTGGCTTTGTCGTCTTTATGTTAGGGCCCATGCTTTTTTCTGTTATCGGAAGTTTCACTGATTATAATTTGACTTCTAAAATGAATTTCATTGGATTAGCTAATTTTAGACGGATGTTTCTACACGATGATCTTTTTTGGAAATCATTATACAATACAGTGTATTTCGTCCTATTCAATGTTCCTTTAACCACAATATTTAGCGTATTTCTAGCAACGATTTTAAATCAAAAGATCAGAGGTATCAGTATTTTCCGAACGATGTTTTATTTACCTGCAGTCCTATCTGGTGTTGCTGTTTATATTTTATGGATGCAGCTGCTTTCACCTTCTGCTGGGTTGATCAATACGTTTCTAGGTTGGTTCAATATTTCTGGACCAGCCTGGTTGTTTGATCCTAACTGGACAAAGCCAGCTTTGATTTTAATGAAAATCTGGAGTTCTGGCGGAGCAATGTTGCTTTATTTAGCGACTTTGCAAAACGTTCCACGCTCTTTATACGAATCAGCAGCGATTGATGGTGCTGGCGTATGGGGGAAATTTAAAAATATCACGTTGCCATTGATCACACCGATTATCTTTTACGATGTGATTACTTCAACGATTGGTTCTTTTCAAATTTTTCAAGAGGCTTATGTGATGACTAAAAATGGAACAGGTGGACCAGCTAACTCTTTACTATTTTATAATCTTCACATGTGGAATAAAGCTTTTGTCGCATTCGATATGGGGTACGCAATGGCGATGTCAATGATCCTATTTTTGATCGTGTTAGTATTGACTTTTATTAATTTGAAACTGGCACCTAGATGGGTCTATTACTCTGGAGGTGATGGAAAATGATGGAATATTTCAAAAGAACAAGTGTTAACCGCCAAACCAAAAAAATCGTTAGTTATCTCCTCATGACGGCTATCGGAATCGTATTGATCACACCATTATTGTGGATGGTATTTACTTCTTTAAAACCAATGGAAGAGATCGTACGTTATCCTCCAACCTTTTTTCCAGAAAAAATTGTTTGGCAAAACTATCTGGATACCATTACTGCTTTCCCCTTCTGGCGTTATGCAAGGAATACTTTATTGATCACAGTCTTAGTGGTATTTGGCAATGTTCTCTCGAATTCCTTCATTGCTTATGGGTTTGCGAAATTAGATTTTCCAGGAAAAAAGCTAATGTTTGCTTTAGTCCTTTCTACGATGATGATTCCAGGTTTTGTGACCATGATCCCCCAATATGTTCTATTCTCAAAAATAGGCTGGGTAGGAACTTATTTACCATTGATCGTTCCATCATTTTTCGGCAATGCATTTAATATATTTTTGATGCGTCAATTTTATTTATCCATCAATGATGAATTAATTGAAGCGGCAGAAATCGATGGAGCAAATCATTTCTATATTTGGAGCCGTCTGATGCTGCCGCTGACTAAACCAGCGTTAATCACGATTGCGATCAATTCATTCAATGCGGCTTGGAACGATTTTTTAGGGCCGTTATTATACATCCAAGATCAAGAGAAGTATACTTTACAGATTGGGTTGCAAGTTTTCCAAAATCAGGCGACGACTCAATGGAATTATTTGATGGCAGGAGCCACACTTGTTTTGATCCCAACGATTTTGATGTTCTTCTTTGCGCAACGTTACTTTATTGAAGGAATGGATTTAACAGGAGGGTCAAAAGGCTAAATGAATAAAATTCATAGTGAAAAAATCAATCAGCATTTTTTGACAGTCATTGAATGGATTCCGTCATTGCTTATTTTGCAATTCTTATGGCTATTAACTAGCTTACCGCTGTTGACGATTGGCAGTGCTAGTCGTACGGTTATGTCTACCATTTATCACTACCACAAAAACGAAGAGAAAAAGATCCATACGTTATTTTGGCAAGAACTTCGTCATAATTTTTTGACCTATCGTAAGCAAGACCTCATAGTCAGTTTCTATTTATTGCTTTTACTAATTGATAGTCGTATTTTTCTTTACTGGGGCGGAGCATGGGGATTGATATTGATGTATGCTTCGTTAAGTGTCCTTTTTTTAAGTATCGTGATGGTTAGCTACCGTATGTTGCTCCAACTAGAGAGAGTAAACGAAGTCCCTCTTTTTACTGCTTTTATTTTATTTTTTTATCAATGGAAAAACGCTCTCTTACATTTAGGGGGAACACTGCTACTACTGCTTTTTTTATTCTTCCTGGGACCTATTTATGTGGTTTTAGTCGGAGGAAGTTCCTTGCTTTATTTACAAACTTTTTTGTTTTTTGGACGGAAAGAAATAAAGAGCCCTTCAAAAGTTTAAGAATAGTCAAAATATTTGCGATGAAAGAATCAACTACCTGACTAAATATTGAGGAATAAACCCATCGTTTCAGATGTAAGGCGTATGGAGAGAGAAATAGTTGAAAATATGGTTACTTGTCACGTTCGGCCTTCTTTGTTATGGTTATAGCAAGAAAGAAGTAGGAGGACAACAAGATGGCAAAAATTATGGTTGTAGAAGATGAAGAAATCATCCGCCAACTCATCATGGAAGAACTGGAAAAGTGGCAGTTTGAAACGTTCGGTACCTCTGATTTTAATCAAGTATTTGCAGACTTTGAAAAAGAAGAACCTCAACTTGTTTTATTAGATATCAATCTTCCGGTCTTTGATGGCTACTACTGGTGTCAAAAAATTCGAGAAGTCTCCAAAGTGCCGATTATTTTCATCTCCAGTCGAAATACCAATATGGATATGATCATGGCGATGAATATGGGCGCAGATGATTTTGTCACCAAGCCTTTTCAAATTGATGTGCTGATTGCCAAAATCAATGCTTTATTGCGACGTTCATACAATTATGGGGAACTGTCGAGTGAAGTCATGAGTCATAATGGGATCACGTTGAATGTTGATAATGGGAGTATGGAAATCAACGGTGAAATCATCGATTTGAGTAAGAACGAATACCGATTATTATTTATCTTGATGAAGCAACATGGGAAAATCCTTAGCAGAGAAAAGTTATTGAGAGCATTATGGGATGATGAGCGGTTTGTTGATGACAATACATTGACAGTCAATATCAATCGTTTACGTCGGAAAATCGAACAAGCAGGGATCAAAGGATATATCGAAACAAAAGTCGGGCAGGGCTATATTGTTCCCTGAAAGGATGAAAATAAATAATGAATTTCTTTAAATACTTAAAGGATCAATGGTCGTTGCTCTTAGGCTGGCTCTTTTTTGTCTTGCTAACGATTTTTGTCATGTGGTTAGCACCTAATATTTTAGTCGACTGGACGATGGTTGGCTATCTGGCGCTTATTCAAGCCGTATTTTTGTTTTTTTATTTACTTGTCCGTTATTTAAGTAAACGTCATTGGTGGGAAAAACTTGCCGATCTCAAACAAATATCTCCGCTGCAAAGTTATTTGAGTGGCGGTCATACAGAAGAAGAAAAATTAGTCGAAGATTATATCAATCAATTGATCCGTGAGCACCAAGAAGTCATGCAAGAGGCGATTAGTAACCAACAGGATCAAAAAGATTACATTGATTCGTGGGTCCATGAAATCAAGGTGCCTTTAGCAGCCTCTGAACTCTTGGTGCGTTCGATTGAATTCGATATTGATGATCAAAAATATACCCTACTAGAAAACGAACTAGCTAAAATCGATGAATATGTAGAACAAGTTCTTTATTATGCACGGTTGGATAGTTTTTCGAGAGATTATTTAATCCAAGAGTATGAATTAAAAAGCATCATTCAGCCAGTGATCCGCAGTCAGGCGAATTACTTTATTCAAAAAAATCTTCGGTATGAGATTATTGGAGAAGATCAAAGAGTTTTAACAGATGCCAAGTGGGTAGCTTTTATATTCAAACAAATTTTGAGCAATGCGATTAAATATACACCTGACCATCGAGAAATCATCATTTCGATCGAAAAGAACCAACAAGGGATCTCTTTAGCCATCAAAGACTCGGGCATCGGTATTCCTAAAGAAGACTTGTCGCGGATTTTTGACAAAGGATTCACAGGTTCTAATGGACGATTGAGTAAAACACATTCTACTGGTTTAGGGCTTTATTTGGCTAAATCCTTAGCTGAAAAACTTGGGATCCAACTACTTGCTGAATCAATTGTAGGAGAGGGAACAACGATGACCCTGTTTTTCCCAATCTTAAATTTCTATAATGAGAAACGTTAGAAAATAGTTAGAATCGAAAAAAACTTCTTGTGTTGTGAACGTTTTCGCTGATAAGTTTCATATCATGTGAAATAAAAGGAGATTAGTTATGGAAATTTTAATAGCATTAATCCCTATGGTAGCATGGGGAAGTATTGGTTTAGTAAGCGGGAAAATTGGTGGCGATGCCAATCAACAGACATTAGGGATGACGATTGGTGCATTTATCTTTTCATTAGTTGTCTTTTTCATCGTTAGCCCAACAATCACACCATGGATTTTCTTGATTGGATTCCTCTCTGGGTTAGCTTGGAGTGTTGGTCAAAACGGACAGTTCCATGGAATGAAATTTATGGGCGTTTCTGTTGGTTTGCCTTTATCGACTGGTTTTCAATTAATTTTGAATACGATTGCGGGAGCCGTTTTCTTTCATGAATGGACACAAACGAAAGATTATGTATACGGTATCCTAGCTTTAGCCCTTCTTGTTAGCGGTGCCTATTTAACAGCACGCCAAGATGATGAAGGAAAAGTTGATACTGACAATAAAATGCTTGATTTTGGTAAAGGGTTTAGAGCATTGATCTATTCAACGATTGGTTATGGTGTTTATACGATCATTGTGAACTGGGCTAACTTGGATGCGATGTCAATCATCTTACCTCAAAGTATCGGAATGATCTTAGGTGCAAGTTTCTTTGCCTTTCGTAAAGTGAAAGTGGATCAATTTGTTTGGAAGAACATGATTTGTGGTTTGCTATGGGGAATTGGGAACGTGTGCATGCTCTTAACTGTTAAATCACTTGGTTTAGCTGTTGGATTTTCATTATCACAGATGGGGATTATCATCTCAACTTTAGGTGGTATTTTCATTTTGGGAGAAAAGAAAACGAAAAAAGAACTTGTTTACGTTATTGTCGGTTGCCTTTTAGTCATTTTAGGTGGTATCATTTTAGGGTATATGAAAACGGCTTAATGGCCGTTTTCCAACCTAAAATAGGGAGGTACTGCCATGGATTTGTTTCGTAAGAAAGAAATCAATCTCAACCACACAAGTGGGATGAAGAAAGATCTGAAAACGTCCGATTTAATTATGCTTGGAATTGGCGCAATTATCGGCACAGGAATATTTGTAGTGACAGGGGTTGCGGCCAATCAAAATGCGGGTCCAGCACTGTCACTTTCATTCGTTTTAGCTGCAATCGTTGTCATTTTATCGGGGTTAAGCTTTGCTGAGTTTGCCTCACGTGTGCCAGTCATTGGTGGCCCGTATGCGTATCTTTATGTTGTTTTTGGTGAATTTGCCGCCTGGTTAACAGGTTGGTTGTTGATTGGCGAATTTCTATTAGCAGTTTCGTCGGTTGCTTCCGGCTGGTCTGGTTATGTTCAAGGGTTCTTGGAAGGATTTGGAGTCCATTTACCACAAGCCTTGACCAGTGGTTATAATCCTGACAATGGCACCTATGTCGATTTGATCGCAGTGTTCGTTGTCATATTTGTGACATACATCGTTTCTTTAGAAGCCAAAAAAGCATTAAGATTGAATAATATCATGGTTTTTGTGAAATTCGGTATTATTGCATTATTTATCGTTGTAGGGATTTTCTTTGTAAAACCTGAAAACTGGCAACCATTTACACCATTTGGTTTTTCAGGCGTTTTAGATGGAGCAGCTCTAGTCTTCTTCGCTTTCTTGGGATTTGATTCAGTTGCAATGGCAGCCGAAGAAGTGAAAGAGCCACAAAAAGACGTTCCTCGAGGGATCATTGGTTCGATCTTGATTGCCACAGCTTTATACATCGTAGTTACCTTGATTTTAACGGGGATTGTTCCGTTTACTGAATTAGGGGTCAGTGACCCAGTTGCCTTTGCGATGCGTTACGTTGGTCATGGAACAATCGGAGCTGTGATTGCAGTCGGTGCCATTTTGACGCTCTTGACCGTAACGATTTCTATGATGTATTCGCTAGCTCGGTTATTGTTTGCTGTAAGTAAAGACGGTCTTTTACCTAAATTTATGACAGAGATCGATGAAAAGCATCGGACGCCTAGAAAGGCGACTTTTGTAGCTGGGGTAGCGGCTTTATTTTTCGCTGGTTTCTTCCCATTGAATATTCTCGCTGAACTAACAAACATCATGGCGTTGACCTATTTGATGTTAGTCAGCTTAGGATTACTTAAACTAAGAAAAATGTTTGGTAAACCAAAAGCCGGTGAATTTAAAGTGCCATTTGTACCGATATTACCGATCATATCTATCGGTACATGCTTGGTATTAATGCTTCGTTTACAACCAGTCACATGGATCGTCTTCGGTATCGTGATGGCGATTGGATTAGTGATTTACTTTGGTTATGGGTACCAACATAGTAAAATGAATCAACAAAATTGATGATTCGTTCTTTCTAAACGACCTGGGTTTAGAACCTATAGCGTAATTTGATAAGACGAGTGTAAGACATCTTGAGTCCTTCGATGAATTGGTTAGCCAAATTCATTTTGAAGGATTTCGGGGTGTCTTTTCTATCCTTTTAAAGCATAAAAAAGATGTTGGCGAATTTCACCAACATCAAAAATCTAGAGCTTTTTTGATTGATCCATATAGATCATTCTTATTGTGTTAAATCGAGTAATTTTTGTTTCAAGTCGTCTTCCATATGACCAAGTTCGACTTCTGCATGACGACGCTTTTCTTTTCCTTCTTTTTGGATGCGTAATGTTTCTTGGATCGTTTCGATCAAATCATTTTGAGTTGTTTGTAAGGTTTCAATATCAACGATCCCACGTTCATTTTCTTTTGCTGTTTCAATAGCAGAGATTTTCAACATTTCTGAATTTTTCTTCAAAAGGTCATTAGTTGTCTCAGAAACTTGACGTTGGGCAGTTACCGCATCTTTTTGGCGAAGTAACGTCAAGGCGATCACGACTTGGTTTTTCCATAGAGGGATCGCTGTTGCGATTGATGCTTGGATTTTTTCTGCTAACGCTTGGTTAGTATTTTGGATTAAACGGATCTGTGGTGCTTGCTGGATAGTGATCTGTCTTGCCAAACGTAAATCATGGGTTCGTTTGTCTAAACGATCTAGAAATTGAGTATAATCATTTGCAATTTGAACATCCATTTGATCGCCTGTTTCTTCGGCTTTTTTCATTGCTTTAGGAATGATCGTTGTTTGAAGTTCTTCCATCTTCAATTCGCCAGCTGCGATATAAATATTCAGTGCATCAAAATAATCTTTGTTTTTTTGATAGAGTTGTTCGAGCATCAAATTGTCCTTTAAAAGCCCGTCTTTTTCTTTTTCTAGTTTAACAGAGATTTTATCGATTTGGGCACCGATCTTTTGATATTTTGCAGTCACTTCATAGATCGATTGTTTTACTTTGCCAAACATCCGTTGGAAAATATTGCCTTCGCCAGCTCGTAATTCATCAGGATTTGCTTCTTGCAGACGATACATCAATTCAGTCAATGAATCTCCGACAGGACCAATATCTTGTGCCTGTACATGATTTAACATGGATTGTGAAAATTCACTTAACTTCGTTTGAGCAGCAGAACCGTAGCTGATCACCGACTGTGCATCTGAAACATCGATTTTAGCTGCTAGCTCTTTGGCTTGCTCTTGTCGTTCAGCAGGTAGTTTATCAATCAAGCGTGCAGCGGTTTGTTGTTCTTGCAAAGCATTGATTTCTGACTGTTGTGTTTGGGTTAATTTATCTGTTGGGGTAGAGAACGGATTATTTAACAAATCATCTAACGTGTCATTTACAGGTGTTACCTCTTTAGGTTTATTATCCATTTAAAACTCCTCCTCGTGGTTCAATGTGATGCGATAGGTTCAATGTTATCATTTTTGTAAAAAAACAGTTGTTCATCTTATTCATCTATTATAAAGGATAAACAAAAGAAAGGATAAGCAAAAGGAGTGTCTAAGAAACAAAACACTCCTTTATGATTCTATTAACCGATCATTGAGATTGATTGTTATCATCAGATAGATTCTCTCGTTTTAAGCTTTGTTTCGCAACTGATATTTCTACATCTAGATCATCTAAATCTTCAGAGACAAATTGTTGATAGTCTTGAGCGATCAGATGTGCTAGTTGATCAATGATTTGTGAACTTTCTTCTAACTTTTCATAAGTCTGTTTGTTTTTGATTTCATGGTCGTTGATCTCAATATATTTATTGGTCAAATCGACTAAGTTTGGTAAGTGAGTATAAAGAAATTGACTTGCTTCGTGTAATCGGTTGGGCTCTTTCACCAATGCTTTGAAGAGTGCTTTGGCCGCCTTCACTGTATCGTGACGAAGATCGACAGCTTTTAGTTTGGCTGTTTGTTGCATGTTTTGTTGCAATTGTTCAATTTCGACTTTCGTTTGATTCATTGTCTGTCTAAAGAAAGTAATCTCACTAGGTGTCATCCCGCTTTTTGTATAATGTGATTCAAGTTCATCAGATAAATCGGGCATTTCATTTTTTGCTGATTTTTTCTTGCCAGAGCCAAAGATTCCCCAAATCACTAAAGCTGCGCCGATAATCAAAATGACTGTTACTAAAGAAAAGTGACCTTGACGAATCAAAAGAAACACCAACAATAGACCTAAGATCCATCGCCAATTTAATTTTCGCATAATAAGCCCTCCATATATATTCCATCCATTTTAAGTAATGAAGCGTTGTTCTCATTTCCACCCTTATTTTAGCACACTCAACCTAAGAAAGAGTATGGGACTAAAGGAGGATTTTGTAGATTTAGAGAATTTCTAAGGTTTAGTTATGGTAAACTAAAAGAAAACTCTAGAAAAATTGAAAAGTAAACGAAAAGCGGGTATTATTACAAAGAAAGTGGGAGAAAGATGCTTGAATATGAGCAATTTGAAGAAAAAACGATCGAACGAAAAGAAATCTATCACGGAGCGATCATCGATGTTGCAGTAGATGACGTCCGCCTGCCAGATGGGAAACTTGCCAAACGTGAATTAGTGTTTCATCCGGGTGGTGTAGGGATCATCGCATTTGATGATCAGAATCGTTTATTATTAGTGAAACAGTTTCGGAAACCATTAGAAAAAGTGATTTTGGAGATCCCTGCTGGGAAAATCGATCCAGAAGAAAGCCAAACACCGGAACGTACCGCTGCAAGAGAACTGGAAGAAGAGACTGGGTATCGGGCAGGAAAGCTCAAACATGTTTCATCTATGTATCTTTCACCAGGATTTGCAAATGAGATCATGCATATTTATCATGCGATTGATTTACAGAAAGTAGAGAATCCGTTGGCTCAAGATGAAGATGAGGTGCTTGAATTATATGCACTGACTTTCGCAGAAGCTAAACAAGCAATAGATGATCAACTGATCTGTGATGCGAAAACCATGTATGCGATCCAATATTGGGAGCTATTGATTAAAGGAAAGTAGAGGGATCGGCTGATGGCTAAAGGACCGCTGATTACGAGAAGTGAATTACGTAAACGACAGCAGGCGCAAGCCCAAGAGTCATTAAAACGGCAAAGAAAAGAAGAGGCTGCTTATCAGCAAGAAGAAAAGAAAATTGCTAGTTTTTATCGAAAGGAACAAAAACGGAACAAACCTATCACAAAAACAAGAATCGGTGAACGTGAAAAAACGACGAAGTGGAATTCATTTTTGATGAAATCCTTGATTATTGTTATTCTATTATTGTGTGTCGTATTTTTTGCGGTCGCATTTATTTAGAAAGAAGGAAAAAGCTATGAAAATCGGTATTATCGGTGCAATGGAAGAAGAAATCAAAATTTTAAGAGAAAAGCTAAGTGAACCCTTGTCATGGGAACGAGCAGGAGCATTGTTCATTTCAGGCTCTTTAGGAAGACATGAAGTGATTGTGGTTCGTTCAGGGATCGGTAAAGTTTTGGCATCAGTCACGACTAGTTTATTGATCCAACAATATGGTGTAAATATGGTCATCAATACAGGTTCAGCGGGTGGTATCGGACAAGGGCTACAAGTAGGCGATATCGTAATCTCTGATAAAGTAGCTTATTTCGATGCAGATGCAACCGGATTTGGCTATAAGCCAGGACAAATACCAGGGATGCCGCTTTATTATGAAGCAAGTACGTATCTTCGCACAGAGATGGCAAGAGCAGCCAAAGCGATAGATCTGAATGTGAAAGAAGGCTTGATCGTTACTGGAGATACGTTTGTTGATTCTTCCGAAAAAGTAGAAGAGATTTTAACAAACTTTCCAGATGCGTTGGCTTGTGAAATGGAAGGAGCGGCTGTTGGACAAACGGCTCGTCAGTTCAATATTCCTTTCTTGATCGTTCGTGCGATGAGTGATACTGCTGATCATGCAGCGACACAAACCTTTGATGAGTTTATTGAAGATGCAGGGAAACGTTCTGCTGAGATGGTAATCGAATTTGTCAAACATCTTGTATAAGGAGCCCATTAATGAAAGCATTGATCTCGATTGATTACACGTATGATTTTGTGGCAGATGACGGGAAATTAACGACAGGTAAAGCTGGGCAAGTGATTGAACAAGCAGTGACGACTCACACGAAAAAGTTTATCGAAGAGGGAGACTTTGTGGTGTTTGCGATTGATGCGCATGACCCATCGGATAACTTCCATCCTGAAAATAAACTATTTCCTCCGCATAACGTGATTGGCACCAATGGTCGTGCCCTTTATGGTTCGCTACAAGCTGTTTACGAAAGAGCTCAAGAACAAGCCAATGTCTATTGGATTGATAAGCGGCATTACTCTGCTTTTAGTGGAACAGATCTAGATATTCGGCTCCGTGAGCGGGGGATCACTGAACTCTATTTGACTGGCGTATGTACGGACATTTGTGTGTTGCACACAGCTGTTGATGCATATAATTTAGGCTATCAACTGTTTATTTTTGAAGATGCTGTAGCTAGCTTTGATCCAGTCGGTCATGACTGGGCACTACGTCATTTTGAAACAGTCCTCGGGGCAACGTTGATCAAGTAAATATATAATAAGCTTGTTAATGATTTGTGGGCCTAACTGGTTCATGAAGTAACCAGATCGTTCTGTTGTATATTCTGTCGTACGTCTGTCGTACGATAGAGTAAGTCAATACGGAAAAATAAACCGAAGGATTCGAACATAGTTTATCTATTTTCGAATTTCTTCGGTTTATTTTCTTTCATAATTTTGTAAGATTTTTTAAGTCAATCAATCAGTATCCATTTTAAGCCGATGGTTCGATTCTTTTCCAATCGCTGAAATAGCGGCTTTTATTAGGAGATAAAGAGTTGGTTTGCTAGTTTGTGCTTATGAATGAGTGGCAATAACTTATAGGTAAGCAAACTAGCTACGAACACAAGTAAGATATCGCAACTTAAATCAATCAATGTGGAAACTGCTAGCACACTGTAAAGAACATTCGTTTCTTTAAGGTAAAAGAATAAAATCAAGCATTTATACAACAGACCGATTAAATAGAGATAAAGTAATCCTGAATAGTTAATGATCAGGATTTTTTTTAATGGGAGCCATTTTCTGCGCCAGAACAATTTTGACAGTGTAGCTTGAATCAGTGGGAAAGTTGCAAAAGATAGTAGAAAGCCAAAACTAGGTTTAAAAATATAAAAAATACCTCCGCCACTAGCGAAAATCGGTAATCCAATGAGCCCTAGGATCAAATAACTGAATGTGACAATGAGCCCGTATTTTGTTCCTAATAAAGGATAAATCAGATAAATCGTTATAATTTGTAAAGATAAATAATCGAATAGTGGTAACGGAATCACTAGTTTTGCTGTGATGATCAATAATGCCATCATCATCGCCATCATGGTGATATCTCGCCTATTTGTATACATTTAAATGCCACTCCTTACTAAGTTCTCTTTTTTTTGTTCTCGATTTTAACCAATGAGTTAAATCCTCTAAATAGGGTAATTTGCCAATTTGTGTGATTCCTGTCTTATCTGTCATCCATTGGCTTAAATCTTCCATGTCATTCTTTTCATTTGCTTTACTTGAATTAAAAACCAGACCTGCTATTGGAATGTTTTCGCTTTGTAATAAACTAGTCGTTAGCAACGTATGATTGATTGCACCTAAATAATTATCCGAAACGAGAATAACCGGTAATTGCAAAAGTTTGATCATGTCTAACATGGTTTGCGAGTCATTAATGGGAGAAAGCAGACCACCTGCTAATTCAAAAATCGTGGGTCGATTTTTTTTCAAGACAACATGTGCTTTTTCCTTCAAGACAAGTAGATCGATCCATTGATGCTCTTTTCTGCTAGCGATATGTGGAGAAGCTTCTAATGACATTGAATAGAAATGAACAATATTTTGTTTCTCAATATGGCATGCTTGATAAAAATCTGTATCAGGAAACGGTCCTGTTTGGATCGGTTTCACGAGTAACGGTTCCTGATTTGTCAGATCACGTAAATATTCATAGAGTAAGACACTGATCACTGATTTTCCACAATCGGTATGAATCCCGCAAATAATATAATTATTCTTCATCACATACACCAGCCACAACTAAACCTAAACGATCAAGCATTTTTTGATCTTCAGAAATAGGTGCTCCTTTCTCTGTCAAATAATTGCCTAAAAAAATAGAATCCACGATCAATAAAGCAAATGGCTGGAGTTCACCTAAATGAAACTCTCTTCCTGCACTTACCCTAAGTTCTGTACTGGGGAATAGTAACCTCAGCATGGTTAGGATTTTTAAACATTTCATAGGGGTTAGTTCATTGTGTTCCTCAAACATTGTTCCAGCAATTGGAAGTAAAAAATTGACTGGAACGGAATAAGGCTCTTGATCTTTTAAGTCAAAAGCCAGATCGACTAATTGTTCATCTGTTTCTCCCATGCCACAAATAAAACCAGAGCAAATATTCATTTTGCGCTGACGAAGTTTGTTTAATGTTTCTAACCGATCATCATAGGAATGGGTTGTTGTGATGTTGGGGTAATTATCTCGACTAGTATTAAGATTATGATTCAATCGATCTACTCCACACGATTTTAAATAATCAATTTGTTCCTCAGTAACTAAGCCAATGGATAAACAAATCTCAATCGACATTATGCTTTTGATCGTTTGAATTGCCTCACCTAAAAGGTGGATTTCTTTTTTTGATGGGCGTGTTCCGCTTAACGCAATGCAAAACACACTGGAATGATTCTTTTTAGCAATCAACGCTTTACGAATGATTTCTTTTTTGGGTAATAATCCATATGTTTCAATCGTTGCAGAACTTTTTTTTGATTGCGCACAATAACCACAATCTTCTCTACACAAGCCGCTCTTAGCATTCAGCAATGTATTCAGACGGATGATATTTTGTGACTTGTTTGTTTTGAGCTGAAGGGCTCGTGCATAATACCCCCATAAATTAGTTTTGTCTTTTAGTATCTCCAGACATGTTGTTTTTGTTAGCGGAACACAAGGTTCGAATAGATTTTCCATAAAAACACCTCTTTACTTTCGTTAACTAATTTTATTACAAAGGTTAACGAAAATAAAGGGGTAAATGAAATGATGCAGTTTTATGACTATTTATGGTCGGAAAGAGTAGATAACACTAGAGAACAGTGAAGGAAGATGGAAGGATTTATTTTTCTTTATTAAGTGGATTTGGTTTGTGGGTAGTCAAAATGAGCTTGGTAGAAAAGTAAATGATAATATTAAGAGAGGTTGAGACAAAAGTGTTCAGCATCAAGAAATAAGAAGGAATTTCCGAAAATTGACAAGAAACACAAAAACTAGTTTTTGATGTTGATTGTTACCTACTTGGTGCTTCTCAAATTTTTGGTAAATTTCGGCAAATTTTCCGAAGATGCTACTTTTGTCTCACCGTGAACAAGAGGTCGTGAAAAGAGTGTTTTGACCTGAGCGCTCACCAAGTAAAAACTACGACGAGTAATCGCAGGAGCATTAAGGATGGAAATCTCGAAACAGCTTCCCATGTTTTGAGATTTTTTGACTTATCGCCGAAGGTCAGCTCTTTGAACACCGTGAATCAGAGGTCGTGAAAACATCGGGTAGCTCTGATGACAATAAGAAAGAATTTTTTGAAACAGCTCCTCATGTTTTGAAAAATTCAGGCTTATTGTTGAGGAGTTGCTTCTTGAACGCCGTTTATTCGTTTTTAGAGATACTAGAAGAGACTGAGACAACTTTTGTCTCAGTCCCTCGTAAAGAGAAAAATAGTGTTCAAACAATCGCTCCTTGAAATAAGTCGATTTTTTTATATGAGAGGTTGTTTCAAAAAATTTTCTTATTGCCATTGGAGCGTTTTTTAACTGTATTACCAGATATGCACTCGTTTTTCAGGTGGAAGATACATCGCGTCTTTTTCAGTGATCGCGAATGTTTCATAAAATTCCATCAAGTTTTGGGGTTGGATATTGGCACGTAATTTAGCAGGGGCATGAACGTCGATTTGTAACAACAATTGTTGGTATTCTTTTTTTGCTTTTGTCCGCCAAATCGTCGCCCAGCTGACGAAAAAGTCTGCTAGTGAGTGATCTGCTTCGGTTTTTGCTGCTTCTAAAGCACAACTTAGACCGCCCGCATCTGCGATATTTTCTGAAACAGTAAGCTTACCATTAACAGTACCATCAGCAAATGATAAGCCATCAAATTCTTCGATCATTGCTTGGGCTTTTTCTTGGAAGTGCGCTAGATCTTCTTCCGTCCACCAGTTATTTAAATTACCATATTCATCGAATAAGGCACCATTATTATCGAAGGCATGAGAGATTTCATGGGCGATGACAGCGCCGATCCCACCGTAGTTTGCTGAACTTGATTGTTCTAAACTATAAAATGGTGCTTGTAAAATAGCAGCTGGAAAAACAATGACATTTCTGAAAGGATGGTAATAAGCGTTGACTGTATCAGCACTCATTTCCCATTCCGTCCGATCAACAGTTTGATTCCAGCGACCAAAACGTTCTTTCAATTCGATTTTGCTGAAGGCTAAAGCGTTGGAAAGCAAGGTTCCGCCTTCTTCTTGTGTCACTGTGTGGTACTTCGTATATAACGCAGGGATTTGGTCTGGATAGCCGACCTGAACTCCTAGTTTATCTAATTTGATGATCGCTTTTTTTCGAGTAGTATCGCTTAACCAGTTGTTTTTTTCTAAACGATCTTTATAGACAGAGATCATTTTTTCGATCATATGCTCAACATCTTTTTTGGCCGCTTCACCAAAGTATTTTTTGCCATAATAATCGCCAACGACTTGGTCAAATTGACCTGAAGCTAAGTAATAGGCAGCTTTTTTCTGCGGCATGGCTTCATCTGTGCCAGAGAGTGTCCGTGAGAAGATTCCGCTGATTTGTCTAAAGTCTTCTGATAGATAACTACTCAACGAACGAATCGTTCGGACGATCATCCAGCTTTTGATCAATTGAAAATGTTCTGTGGTTAGTAGTTCGCCTAACTGTTCAAAATAAACAGGATCCGTCACGATTACTTTATCCGGTGTGGTACCAATCAATCCGACTGTCAACTTTTCCAGATCCAGTTTATCGGTATAGTGGATGAAGGTGTCAAATGACCGGGGATTGTACATTTTGCTGTAATCCGCTTTTTCTTCCGCACTTTTAACATGAGGCGCAACTAATCGATCAAATTGGATGGCTTGTTCAACGATTGCCTCTGCTTGGCTTTTTTCTTTTCCGGTTAATTCAACGAGTTGGACCATCATATCAAAGAAAACGCCTAATAGTTGCGCACCATTTGGATGTTCTGCAGTATAGTAAGTTTTGTCAGGTAAAAATAATGAAGGGGGATAAGCAAATAATGCGTTTGTTTGTGCATTTTTCATATCCGCATCGACATCTAAGCTAAACGGTAAAGGTAAACTATCCAATGTCCAAGTAGGAAATTGTTGGTTCAAGTCTTCAAAAGATTCGATTTTTTCAATTCGTTCAATTAAAGGAAGCAACGGTTTAGCAGCTAACTGGTTTCTTCGATCATAATCATTAGCTAATTGATAAAAATGAAGAAAGTGACGCATCATATCTGATTGGACTTTATCAGGTTCAGCCAGCATATGATCAATATCTGTCATCAAAAGATCATCGATACCGTCAACTAAGTCCTGGAAACCGCCAGTGGCTGGTTTATCAGCGGGGATCTTGGCTGTTTTTAGCCATTCTTCATTCACAGCTTCAAAAAAGTCTTGCTTTATAAGTTCTTTGTTCATTCGGTTATCGCTCCTTTTTATCTAATGTTCCTATTATCATATAAAAACAGCGAATAAACAAATAGAAAGAGGAAAGAAGCACTTGTTGTGGTCTTGCCATAGTCACAGCAGAACTAGTCTATCTGATTTGTTTTTCTCCTTATTTCACTTATAATAAAAAAGACGGAGGTGATTCGTTCTTGAAAACTGTATTTGAACAATCAATCGAATGGAATCTAGATGGTATCAAGAAACGGTTAAGCGCTGTGGAACAGTTGGCGATGAAGGATGAAGAAAAGGGTTACGCTTTAATTTTTGAAGATGGTAGTTATGTTATCCTAGATCAAAACAAACAACCAATAGAATACGGTCCTGCGAGCCACTCCTACCCAGATGCAAGAAAAGCTTATCAACTCGTACCGATGACTGAAGCAGAAGTCACCAATATTTCTCGTTGGCTTGCAGATGATCGTGAAAAAGCTTTGATTGCGCCAAAGGAAAACGGACAAGAACTTTTGGATTGCTGGGTGGGATTGCCTGAACAACGGTTTTTAAACTATAAAAATTGGCGGACACCGTCTGGCTATCTTTGTGGGACCTATGCTGCAACTGTCCTTATTGCTTATTACCAAGATTTTCAAAACGAATTGTTTTTCTCTCCAACGTTACGTGAAAAAGGAACGAAAGACCATGCTCAACTAAGTGAAGCATTACGCCAAGCGATCCAGCCGCTAGGACTTCCGACGGTTCCCGGTCAAGTCAGTCATGGTATCACGAAGTTTTTAAAACATACAGGAAATCGAGTGTCTGCTAGAAGTACGATGCTTGGTTCTTGGCAGCGAGCGACTAAACGGATTCGCCAAGGAAAACCTGTGATCTTAGGGGTCTTGAAAGTATTAGGGAGTACCTATGGCAATCATTGGGTCACTGCGTATGCGTATTATCAATCCTCTTCTGGAGAACGCTTTTACAAAGTCCATGACAACTGGGGCAACACGGATCAATTGATTCCTGCTAGTTGGTGTAATGGAACTGTTTCGCTGCCTTAAAAATTATTTACAGAAATTACCAGAAAAACTTGAAAAAATATGTTAAACTATCGAAGAAGAGAGAACAATAGGGAGGACAACATGAGTAAAAAGTATCAGGATGACACATTGAAAATCTTTAGCTTGAATGGGAATCGACCACTGGCAGAAAAAATTGCCAAGGTGTTTGGAACGGAGCTAGGAAAAAGTGTCGTAAAACAATTTAGTGATGGAGAGATCTCAATCAATATCGAAGAAAGTATTCGTGGGGATCATGTTTATATCGTGCAATCAACCAATCAGCCAGTTAATGATTATTATATGGAATTATTGATCATGATCGATGCGATGAAACGTGCCAGTGCAAAAACAATCAATGTTGTGTTACCTTATTACGGTTATGCCAGACAAGACCGTACAGCAAAACCACATGAACCGATCACAGCTAAATTGATTGCTAATTTGATCCAAGAAGCTGGCGCAACTCGTGTGCTGACATTGGATTTGCATACAGTTCAAGTCCAAGGATTCTTTGATATCCCTGTAGATAACTTATTCACAATGCCATTGTTTGCTCACTATTACCGAGAACTTGGTTTAACAGGTGACGATATTGTTGTCGTTTCACCAAAAAATAGTGGTGTCCAACGTGCAAGAAGTCTTTCTGAATATTTGAATAGTACATTGGCGATCGTGGATCACGCCGATGATGCAGATGAAAATAGTGGATATGTAATTGGCGATGTCCAAGGAAAAACATGTATCATGGTCGATGACATCTTGAATACTGGTGCAACGCTTGCTCGAGCTGCTAATGTTTTGAAAGAAAACGGAGCAAAAGAGGTTTATGCTTGTGCTTCACACGGCTTGTTGTCTGTTCCTGCAAAACAAATTTTAGATGATGCACCGATTAAAGATATCTGCATCACTGATTCTGTATTTACTCAAGAAGAACGTCATCCTAACAATTTAACGATTGTTACTTGTTCAGAGCTGATGGGAGAAGCGGTTAAACGAATTCATGAAAATACACCAATGAGTCCATTGTTCCGTCTAGAAGAAAAAGTATTTGATTAATCATTTTTTGTTAAGTGATGAAATAAAATTCGTTCGACAATCGTGGTAGCACGAATTGTGGAACGAATTTTTTTCTAAAAGTTGGGAAACTATCCTGGTTTAGCGATTGTTTCTTTGGTAACTTTCTTATTTTATGCTAGAATGTGCCTAGTTCTATTTGGAAGGGATGAAAGAAGTTGGAAAAAATCTATTTGGATCATGCAGCGACGACGCCCATGCATCCCTACGTCATTCAAGAAATGACCACAATGATGCAAGAAACCTTTGGGAATCCTTCGAGTATCCATGGCTTCGGCCGAATTGCCCATGAAAAGTTAGAAACAGCAAGACAACTTATTGCTGATAGTTTACAAGTCAATGATCATGAAATCATTTTTAATAGTGGAGGGACAGAAGGCGATAATACAGCGATCCTTGAAACGGCTTTTTCACGAAAAAAAGACGGGAATCATTTGATCACTACCGCTATCGAACATCCTGCTGTCTTGAATACAATGAAATATCTGGAAACACAAGGCTTTGAAGTCACGTATTTACCAGTAGATGAAAAAGGCAATATTTCACTAACTGACTTTGATGAAGCATTAAGCGATGAAACGATTTTAGTCTCGATCATGTTTGGGAATAATGAAATCGGGAATTTGATGCCAATCAAAGAAATCGGCGAACGGTTGCGGGAACATCCTGCTTATTTTCATACCGATGCAGTTCAAGCTTATGGGAATCAGACGATTCATCCAAGGGAGTTAGGTGTGGATTTACTTAGCATCTCTGCCCATAAAATCAATGGACCAAAAGGCGTAGGATTTTTATATAAAAAAGATGGCATAAATATTCCTTCACTACTTTTAGGTGGAGAACAGGAAGAAAAGCGGCGAGCAGGTACTGAAAATCTCGCAGGTATTTGGGGAATGGCGCAAGCGGTCAAACTTTTAACTGCCGAAGAACGTGAAGCTCGAAGTGAAAAATATGCTGGATTCCAAGAATTGATTTTGAATACCTTGGAAAAAGAAGGAATTTCTTATCAAGTCAATGGTGATTTAAACAACAAATTACCACATGTGTTAAACCTTCGATTACCTGGTGTTGCGAATGACTTACTTTTGATGAAGTTGGATCTTAATGGGATTGCGATATCTACTGGGTCAGCATGTACAGCTGGTAATATCGAACCTTCGCATGTGCTGGAGGCAATGTATGGGAAAGATACACCAATCCTTAAAGAATCCATACGAATCAGTTTTGGTTACGGCAATACCAAAGAAGAAGTCCAACGTTTTCTTGATGTATTGATCCAATCAATCTAAGTTGGAAAAAACCTAGTAAATGATGCAAGAAACTTTTATAATAAAAGTAGAAATCAATTTACCGAGGTGAAAATCATGGCATTTGAAAAAACAGCCACAGTTTTAGGAGCAAAAACAAGTTATCGTTTACATCCAGATGCAAAACGCTACACTTTGAGAGACAATGGATTTACCGAAACAAATGGCGGCAACTATCAGTTGATCCGTCCGCTAGATGCAACCCCACAAAGCAAAGAAGGGTTTAAACTAAAAATCACTGTTTCAAAGGATATCCAAACACTAAAAATGTCTATTACGACAGCTAACGGATTGAAAGCAGTCAATATTTTTAAAGACGACCGACAAAAAATGAGTCAAGATAAATTTTATTTTTTGATGGATGGTATGATCAGCCGAGGATTATTTGAAAAAGTCTAAGGAAGTCGAACGTATCTATCATTGTTGCCAGTAAAAAAAGCAAAGAGAACAGCTAGTAAAGCTGATTTCTTTGCTTTTTTACTATCTATTGAAACGGGACAATCGCTAGAGAATAACCATTCCTCTATTCTACTTTTGTCCACTCATCTAAGGATTTACCATTTTCATCAATGATTTCTAACCAGCTGTTTGTTCCACCGAAGTAGAGTAACAGACTTGCTTCATTGACGCTTTTGACGATAATATCTTTGCTCGTTTTATTTCCTACAATGCTATCTTTATAATCATCACGTAATTTATCCCCATATTTTGCCGCATAACTGACGGAACCGTCTTTATTTAAAGGGGCTTCCGCTAATAGTATAGCCCCCTTTTTGATCAACAGTTCATTTCTACTGATCCAATAAAGTGTTGCCTGACTGTTTCTAAAATTAACGGTAAAAGGGATCTCACTAACTTCTTTCGTCCAACGATGTCTTGCTTTTGCCGGCTTTTTCTTTTGAGGACTGCTTTTTTCTAAAGAGTAACCAAATACTGCCAAGATTTTTGTGATTTCTTCGACTGGTTCCGCTAACTTTTTGACTTGTACTTGAGGGATCGTTTCTTTTGCGGAATCATCGATTTCTACTGTCAATCCCGTTGATTCTGCCTGTTCTTGAAGTAGGTAGCTTAGATGACTGGCTTCAAGATCCCAAGGAAGTTGAACCAATACGATGTGATCCCAACTTTTAGGTACCACGGTTTGACCGATTGCGATACATTGTTTGTTTTTGAAAAATAGATAAAGTGAATGATCAGGTAGAGCTGGTTTTTCTTTTGTGATAGTCATCTTCCCATGTTCATTTGGTAACGTAATCTCGATTGCTGAAGGAGTCAGAGTAGTATGAAAGCTGATAGGCATAATCAATACCTCCTGTTTTTCCTTAAGTTTACCATGATTCACACGTACTGTCGGTTTTGACTAACTAATAATGAAGTTTGGATTCCTTTGCTTGTTCACTTTTCTTTCACAGTAACTGTAAAAGTAGAATCCGTTCTTTTGACGAGCCCTTTAAAGGTGTAAGTCAATTGATAGACACCTGGTTTGCTTGTATCGATTTTAGCACCATTCGTTGTGATGCGTCCATTTGAGTAAGGAACTGATTTCCCGTCTTCATCTGTCGCACTCACAAAAGCATCTTGTTTATTCCATTTTTCGCCTACAAATACGACATTATCTTTTGTAACGATAGAAGACAAGTCTTCTTTAATCGTGATTTGCTGTCGGGTACTGTATTTCCAATTATTTGTTGCATCATAATAAGCGATTCTAATCGTGTGTGTCCCAGGTTTAGACGTGTCAAGCTCTTTTGTTTTGATTTCATCAATATAGTATTCTTCCACATCTTTTGCTTCAAGCTTTTGTCCATCTTTATCTGTCACGTTTTTAAATGGAGAATTTGGATCGAATGTTTGACCTGTATATAGTGTTACATCTTTTAACTCCAAGGTCGTTTGGTCTTCTACTACTGTGATTATCGCTGTGTCTTTGAACGTTTTTGATTTTCCTTGCAACGAATAGATGACTTCATAAACGCCTGGTTTAGCAGTGTTAGCGGCTCTGCTTATGAAAATTCTTTCATCATCTGCAGGAATTTCATTTCCGTCAGCATCGGTAGCGTATAGAAGATTATCTGCTTTAGTCCATTGTTGTAAAGTGTAGAGACGACTGTCTTTTGTTTTAATCGAAGTCAAGTCTTCCTTGACTGTAACATTTGTGGTAGAAGTTACAGTTTTACCTTTATCAGTAAATTGATAGACAATGGTGTAGTCACCCGGTTTGTGAGTATCGACTGTGCCGTTTACTGAAATCCTAGGGTCATCGAAAGAAACAGTTTTTCCATCCGCATCAGTAGCAGAAAGGAAATTGACTTTTTTAGTCCAAGCTTCCCCAACGTATAAGACAGTATCTTTCGTATGGATGGAAGTTTTATTTTCTTTGACCGTAACTGAAAAAGGAGAATCCGTATTTTTGGCAATTCCTTTAAATGTGTAGGTTAAGTCATAAATACCTGGCTTATTTGTATCAACACTAGCATTGTTCGTTACAATCCGCTCGTCTTCAAAGGAAATCTCATTTCCATCTTCATCCGTTGCGTGAACGAAATTATCTTCTTGGTGCCATTTTTGTCCCTGATATAAGATACTATTTTTAGTTTGGATAGAGGAGTTGTCTTCTTTGACCGTAACTGTAAAAGTGGAATCCGTTCTTTTGGCAATTCCTTTAAACGTATAAGTTAACTCATAAACTCCAGGCTTGCTGGTATCAATACGAGCTCCATTTGTTGTGATACGCCCATCTTTGAATGGGATATCTTTACCATCTTCATCTGTTGCGTGAACGAAATTATCTTCTTTACGCCATTCTTGCCCCTGATATAAGATACTGTTTTTGGTTTGGATAGAGGAACGATCAACTGAGTCTACACTGATCTGTATTCCCGCATGGATCGGATTACCTTGACTATCTATAGGAACGATAACAAAGTGATGCGACATGCCTAAAGTTAAATTGACTAGAGAAGACGTTACTGACCCAGCGACAGATGTCATGCCACCGAATAGCCAACCTCCGCCACCAGAAAACCAACCAAAGATATTAAAACCTGATACGTTGAGTCCGCCGAAAAGGCCAGACCAATTAAGTGTTGCTTGAGAAGATGTGATATTTTCTGCTCTATCTTCATTTTGCTTTTCATCATGCTTATCCTCTGTTCGAATGATAACTTGATTACTTTGTTCTGACTCATTTCCAGCTTCATCAATAGCAGTCATATAGTAGGTGTAAGATTGCCCTTTTTCAACGGTGAAATCTGTATAGTAATTGGTACCTTCGGGAACAATAAAAAATGTTTCATTTGTTGTTAAGAAAGACGGAGTATATTCGACTAGTAATGAAGAGGAGTGTCTTCGGTATAACCGTACTTCTTTTACTTTTTGATTATCTGTTGGAGGAGGCCAGCTAAACCTTGCGGCACTGCTTACTAAAGGTTGCCCTGTTAAAGGTCCAGTTAGTTTTGGTGGTTCAACGTCACGTGTTGTTACTTTTAGTATAGAACTTTTTTCAGATTCATTCCACGCATCATCAACTGCGACAACATAAAACTCATATTCTTTTGCTTGTTCAAGATCATCAAATGTTACTTTTAAATTTTGTGAGTGTTTTCCAGGATCAGGATAGGAAAGATCATTTGCATCTTTTGGAGCAAGTACAGTTTTAGTAAGTTCTCCATTTTTATAGATCTGATACTTTTCAACACCAGTATTATCTGTAGAATGATCAAAGGTTAAAGTGGCAGAATTACCACCGACTTCGATTGTTTTTAAATGATTAGGCGCTGATGGTGGTGCTTCATCAAATAAAATATCTAACATTCGATTTGTTTTCGGAACTTCCTGTTTAAAACGATTACTTATTTCCTTGTCAGGATTGAACTTTGCTGCGAAAGCTTCACAAATAAATTCTTCCCAATTACTTTTTGCATAAGAACTATTTAACAATGCTACTAATTCATTTATTTCAGCTTCTTTCAGCTGTTTTATTTTAGTCTCAAAAGCAATGGGATCATCTTTGAAAAGTTCTTTATGTTTAAATCTATCTTTTAAATCAATAAGGTAATGAAAAATTTCGTGTATGACTGTAGATGATAAGGTTTTATTTACATCTAGTTGAGGTAAGTTATCGGTTGGTTCGTAATGAGAAAAAGTAATCACGCTGTCACTGTCACTAAAATAACCTTTATCGTCGTCCCATGATTGTGTAAGTCCCAAATGTTTTAGGTCATAGTTCTGTTCAAAAACTTGTTGCCATTGTTCCGCTGGATAGTACTGGTTTAACTTCTCTAATGCTTCTGTATGAACGAATAAACCATTTGTAAAATGAAGTTTTTCCTTTTCTAGTAAATTCTCAGTAAGAATATGATTCGAGCTTAAAGAATCCAAGGTGTGTGAAATGACGCGAATGCTGTTTGTAAGGACGAGTCCGGCATTTAAGCCTAGTGGAGTCAACTTAACAAGGTTAGAAGGAGTATTGTAAAGCGATTTCATTTCGTGGTTCAACTTATTTTCTAACTCGGTTGTCTCATGTTCAAGTTCACTTCGATCGACCAACAGTGCATTGATGGTGATAGTCTTATCTTTTTGATTAAAATTGGACAGGGTATAATGCAAAGTGCTTTCTCTTGGTAATACGTATTTTGAGTCTAAGAGCGTTCCAACCCTCATCATCTTCGTTCCTTTAGGTACAGTAATTTTCATCTGGATATACTCATTATTTTCAAGATTCAGTTTATTTTTAGTCAAACTGCCCAGAAGGTAACCATGGTCAATACCATAACGGCTATTTTTTAACATGGATTGATAGATTTTATCGGGATTGCTAATAAAATACTCTGAATTGATTCCGAAATCATCCGGTGTAAAGTTTGCGTATAAATTAATATCTTCTGATGCTTGTGTGAGAAACAGATCGTCAAGAAGTTTTATATTTTGCTGTGGTTGGTAGTACTCAGATCTGTTCAGGTATTTTATTCGTAATTTTTTGTTGATACCGGTTATAAATTTAATGTCTTCATTAAAAACTGTTGGAAAATGACGATTGCTCCAAGCTAATGCTGCTTTAGAATCATTAGCTAAATTTAACGCATCTACTTTGGTTTCTAGATTGTTCGAGTCTTTGACTTCTTGAAGTGTCTGTTTGTTGTTTTGGGTATATGAAATAAGCGGTAGAGTGACTTCATTCATCTCGTGTGTAATGACGGAGCTGGCAGGATTCAATAGCATCGTAAGCGGCAGTAAAGATAAGAGTAACTTTTTCATGAATTTTCCTCCTTATACTCAATTAAGTATTATTTATTTTTATTCTTTGATCATTGATACCTTATAAAAAACATACTCTAGTCCTAAAAACAGAAAGTAAACATGGTACCTTCGCTTAGATTTTGGTTGAAAAATGGTGTTGTCTAAAAAAGAAATAAGCGTTTAATACTAAACTTGCAAGGACAATAGGGAAAGATTTTATAAGATTATCGCACTAAACATTCAAGAGCACCCCTCCTTTGGTATTTCAACAATATAATAACATATAAAAATGATTTAATTACTTATATTTTATAGTTACAAATGTTTTTTATTATGTCGGTTGTTATGCATAACAAGAATAAATAAATAGATAGATCGAACATAGTTATATCAAAATTTAAGGTTTTTAAAAGGCGTTTTTGAATATATTTTGATTGTGACATTGTTTTTTTGACAATAATTAACAATGGCTTTTATATAGAGTGCTTATTATGTTTATTCGTTATTTTATAAATATTTAAAAATAACTTTTGTATAATTAGGTTTTGATGGTGAAATAATATTCGTTTTGAAAAAATGTGGAGGGGGAAGTGGAAATACGGTAAGAGACATCGTTTAGTTTGGTATGATTTGAGAGAGACTGTGGGAATCTAAACAGTTGTAACTTTGTCTTAGATTGTTTACCCTAAAAGAAAAGGGAGTAAGAAGGGGTCAATATGAATTTTTTTATTAGTGATATGCATTTTTTTCATAAAAACTTATTAGGCAAAAATGATTTTGCCCCTCGTTTATTTGCTAGTGTGGAAGAAATGAATCAGCAACTAATCAATAGCTGGAATAAAGTTGTCAAAGAAACCGATCATGTGTATCACTTAGGCGATCTGGCGATGCACCCACAATATGAAAAAGGTAGCCAAGACATACTGGAGCTGGTGCAACAACTCAATGGGACAATCCATTTAATCAAGGGAAATCATGACAGTCGTGCTTTTTTCAGGTATTTAGAAAAACATGATCCAGGAAACAAGGTTGGTTCAAAAAAGTTTTATTTTTATGATGTCGGAACCATCATCAAATTCAATCATCAGCAATACTATTTGACTCATTATCCGATGTTGCTGGGACCAAACGATAGTATCCGTAATCTTCACGGACATATTCATCATTATAGTGTACCGATCGGTAATGATGTGAATGTCGGTGTAGATGCGCCAGAAAGAGAACTGTTGAAAGTGCAACAACCCTTTGGCACACCGTTGTCAGAAGATGACATTGAAGAAATTTACGAAGCTAAACAACAAGAATTAGCACGTCTGAAACAAAAATAAGAGCATGAAATACTTCTGCTAGTCTATAAAAAATAAGGCTCTTAAGTTCGTCTGATAAGGCGAACTTAAGAGGCTTTTTAAATTCCGTTGGAGTTACTTCTATCGTTCGAATGTAACGAAAGTTTTTTTCTTTGCCGTTAATCAGATATCGTAATTTGGCTTTTATTCAAAAGTTTGATCAAAGGGAGCATATTCATTTTTGGAAAAATAATTGTATTGAGTCAGCTGATCATTAGTCGTTGTATCTACATGGTCATTAGTGACAGAGACAGCAAACGAAAGTGTCCATAAACAGGTGACGATATAAAAGAATTCAAATTCCACGGGTATTTCACTTAAGTTTTTATGGTAAAATAATAACAAGTTAAAAATAATTGTATATCTTTAAATTTATATTATATATGTTTTTTTATTAAGATGTAAAACAAGGGGTAACAGCTAGGACGAAATAAATTAAAGCATAATTGTGAGCGATGTTGTTTTTCTTTTACAATAATATCATAGATTATTATAAATTTCATTTAGAGGGTTATAGAAGGGGGAATAAACTTAGTCAATAATTATAATATTTATATGTTATTAAATTTTAGTTTTTATTTAATTTAAAATAACGTTTTTTTGAAAAAAATTAACTTTTTTGCTGAATCTAGATTTTGTAATCGATTATTTCTAGAAAAAATGGTAAAAGGGTAGTTTTTTTAAAATAAATACTTGATTGTTTTCTTCACAGATTATGACAATCTGTTCATTAATATAAAAGGAGAAGATGAGAATGAAGGCTTATCTAGTTGGTTTGGTGCTATCCATGTCAGTGTCTATATGGTTTGGGATAGATGTGTTTAGAACAGTCAATCAAAAATACATAAACAGATGAACTTTTAAGGAGTGAGGCAATGTTACCATTAACAAGTAAGACATGTACGAAGCTTTCGAAGATTTTCTTGGCTTGTAGTATTTTGCCGTTGGTTTTACTAGTAATGGCTTTTTACGGCAACGGCATGTTTAATCAATTATTTGTAGGTATCAAAAATGTAGCATACATATATTATCCTGGTTGTTTACTAAGTGGGCTTAGTTTGTTTTTTTCTACAAGATCCTATTCAAAAACGTTAAAAAGAAGTGCTACTTTCATTCATTTTAGCTATGTTTACTGTATTGTTCTCGTTTTTATCGGTTTTGTAGGTATCAAAAGATATGATTTTTTCATTGTACTAATTGCTTATTTACTGCTATCTATCCGATTATTGAAAAAAAACACAAACAATCAGAAAAAGATAGCAATCGTTTGCTTGGGAATACCGATGTTATTTTCAACAGGATTCTTTCTCAAAATCAATTACGAGCTACTAACTTCGGGGACTAGCTGGGAATTGATTGGTTATGTGATTCTACTGAGTTGGTCTGGGTTAATTGGACTTATTCTCTCATTAAACATCAATAACGAGAACAGAAAAGTCAAATGGATGCTCTTAGGGTTGAATTATATATTTGCTGCTTATTTCCATATCGTCATTCTGATTATTGGTCTATAACTACAATCAGATAGTCGATAAAGGCAAGTGATTGAAAGATGAAATGTTTTCTTAGATAATCAGTTGGCACCTAAAAAAGGGGAGTTATTGTATTTTTTCACTAAAAAGTAAGGATTATACGAAAGTCCCATTAATTTTATTAACTATTTCGATTGTTTTCATAAGTTTTTATTTTATTCCTGACATGAAGGCAAACCCAGCATTTTTTTCGTTTATATATAGGGGTATTAGATTAGTGGTGGGATCAATTTAATTATTCCACCAAAATATGAAGAACTGAAAGGAATCATTATTTTTCTTAATTTGATCTGTATTATTTTGGTTTTAAATGTTGGTTCCGTTCTTTCTTATCATGGTGTCATGATTGATCGGTTTATTTTTTGCTACATTTTTAAAAAATTAGTTAGGAAAATAAAAAAGGAGTGGTACAAATGCTATCGCTAGACAGTAAAACGTGTATAAAGGTTTCAAGAAATTTCTTAATCGATAGTTTTTTCTTAATGATGTTGATGATTGTTGGTTTGTTTGATAAAGTTTATGGATTTATTCCGTTAAGTGATCTTCCAGAAGGAAGTCTGATGATTTTCTATTATCTTAGCTGTTTACTCAGTGGTCTCAGTTTGATTTTTTCTACAGGTGTGCATTCAAAAATTTTAAAACGGACAGCTGCGATTGTCCATTTTAGTAGTGTTTATTGGTTTTCTCTCTTTATTTTCGGTTTTCTTTTTGTTGAAGTATTCCATGTACTTTTTTTTATCGTTCTTTATTTGTTCCTAGCTATCGTTTTACTGACAGCAAGCAAGCAGAAATGGCTAGCGATCACTTTCTTCGGGATACCGATGATTATTTCAATTGGCTTTTTTATCAAGCTCAATTACGAACTAATCCTTTATAGGGGGGAATGGTCATGGGACGCCATTGTATACATAGTCATTCTTCATTTATCAGGTTTAAGTGGTCTGATTCTTTCAACGCAACTCGATAAGGGAAAAGCCAAGTGGATACTTTTGGGTATTAATTATTTATTTGCAACTTATTACCATATCTACATCTTTCTTCAGTGAGACGTCTTACATACATATCGAGTACTGGAAAGGGAAGTGGCTTGCTAGAATATAAAAAGGTTTTTTGTTAGAAAGGAGTAGTGTAAATGTTGCCGTTATCAAGTAAGGTATGTACCAAGTTTACAGTGATTTTCTTAATCTGTAGTATTTCCTCCATTTTTTTACTAGTAGTGAGTAGGATAGCAGGGGAGCATGGATTTGCTCCATTTAGTCATTATCAAGAAATAAGTGGCTTTTTTTTCTATTATCTTTGCTGTTTATTTAGTGGCATCAGTTTGATTTTTTCGACCGGTGTACGTTCAAAAGAGTTAAAATGGTTGATTAGAATTAGTCATTTTAGTTGTGTTTATTTCATTGGTCTATTTTGGATTGGTTTAATGATCATTCAAGGTTTCATTTTTATCCTTGCGATAATGGCCTATTTATTCGTGTCCATCCGGTTATTGAAAACAAAAAGTCAGAAACGAGTAGCAATCGTTTGCTTGGGGATACCGATGTTGTTTTCAATAGGGCTCTTTCTCAAAATCAATTACGATCTACTAACTTCTGGAGCTAGCTGGGAATGGACTGGTTATGTGATTCTACTGAGTTTGTCTGGATTAATTGGACTCATTCTCTCAGTAAACATCAATAACGAGAACAGAAAAGTCAAATGGATACTCTTAGGGTTGAATTATATTTTTGCAATGTATTTCCATATCGTCATTTTGATTATTGGTTTATAACTATAATCAGATAGTCGATAAAGGCAAGTGATTGAAAGAGGGAATCGTTCTTATTGAAAAAATACCAAAGGGAAACAACGAGATGGAAAGATAAAATGTTTGTTTTTAGATAATCAGTGGGCACCTAAGAAAGGGGAGTTATTTTATTCCTGACATGAAGGCAAACCCAGCATTTTTTTCGTTTACATATATGGGCATTAGATTAGTGGTGGGATCAATTTGATTATTCCACCAAAATATGAAGAACTGAAAGGAATCATTATATTCCTTAATTTGTTCTGTATTATCTTGGTTTTAGAATGTTGGTTCCGTTCTTTCTTATCATGGTGTCAGGATTGGTTGGTTTATTTTTTGCTACATTTTTAAAAAATTAGTTAGGAAAATAAAAAAGGAGTGGTACAAATGCTATCGCTAGACAGTAAAACGTGTATAAAGGTTTCAAGAAATTTCTTAATCGGTAGTTTTTTCTTAATGATGTTGATGATTGTTGGTTTGCTTGGTAAAGTTTATGGATTTATTCCGTTAAGTGATCTTCCAGAAGGAAGTCTGATGATTTTCTATTATCTTAGCTGTTTGCTCAGTGGGCTCAGTTTGATTTTTTCTACAGGTACGCATTCAAAAATTTTAAAACGGACAGCGGCGATTATTCATTTTAGTAGTGTTTATTGGTTTTCTCTCTTTATTTTTGCTTTTCTTTTCCATGTACTTTTTTTAATCGTTCTTTATTTGTTTCTAGCTATCGTTTTACTGACAGCAAGCAAGCAGAAATGGCTAGCGATCACTTTCTTCGGGATACCGATGATTATTTCAACTGGCTTTTTTATCAAGCTCAATTACGAACTAATCCTTTATGGGGGACGATGGTCATGGGACACCATTGGATACATAGTCATTCTTCATTTATCAGGTTTAAGTGGTCTGATTCTTTCAGCGCAGCTCGATAAGGGAAAAGCCAAGTGGATACTTTTGGGTATCAATTATTTGTTTGCAACTTATTACCATATCTACATCTTTCTTCAGTGAGACGTCTTACATACATATCGAGTATTAGAAAGGAAAGTGGCTTGCTAGAATATAAAAAGGTTTTTTGTTAGAAAGGAGTAGTGTGGATGTTGTCGCTAACAAGTAAGACCTGTACGAAGTATTCCATGATTTTCTTCGTCTGTAGCATTTTTCTAGGTACATTATTAGTAATGAGGGGCTCTGTTGGGATAATTGTGAAATCTTTTCACAATCTTTCAGAAGTAAGTTTAGTGTTAATCTATTGTCTTTGCTTTTTACTCAGTGGACTTAGTTTGTTGTTTTCTACCGGAGTGTATGCCACCCCTTTAAAAAAATGGACAGCTATCGTTCATTTTGGCTGTCTTTATTGGGTTTTATATATTTTTATCGGTTTTATTGGCATTCAAAGATATGATTTAATTGCCTATTTGCTACTAACAATTTGGCTACTGAAAAAAAGGATCAGAAACGCGAGGCGATCATTTGTTTGGGATTGCCAATGGCTTTGTCAGTCGGACTTTTTATAGAGATCAGTCTTGTGTTCATCTATTATCTTTGTTGTTTACTCAGTGGACTCAGTTTGCTTTTTTCTACTGGTGTACATTCAAAACTTTTAAAAAGATGGGCAGCTTTCATTCATTTTGCTTGTATTTTTGGAGTCGTATTTATTTTTATCGGCTTTGTTAGTATTGCAAGATTTGATTGGCTTATTGCGCTAATTGTTTATTTGCTACTATCCATCTGGTTACTGAAAACAAAAGATCAGAAACGAGTAGCGATCATTTGTTTAGGATTACCAATGATCTTGACAGCTGGCTTTTTTATCAGGGTCCACTACAGTTACCTTACCTCTGGGGATTATTTGCGTACGCTTGGATTTTTGATTTTACTAAGTTTGTCTGGGGTGGTTGGTCTTATTCTTGCGGCGAACCTCAAGAACGAGAATAGAAAAGTCAAGTGGGTTCTCTTAGGGATCAATTATTTTTTTGCAACCTATTTCCATATCGTCGTTTGGATTTTTGGTCTATAACTATCAGGTATTTGACAAAGGCAAGTGTTTAGGAGAGATGAGTATTCTTATTAAAAATACTAAAAAATGTGTTTGAAGAATGAAAAGGAGAGAAGAAAATGATCCCATTAAAAAGTAAAACCTGTACCATCATTTCATTTGTTTTGTTAGCGTTATCTTTTAGTGTTGCTTATGTTGGCTATATCCAAACAGATGAGCTTAATTTTCTATTGTTAGTGAGGATTACGTGTTGGTTATTAGGTGGCGCTAGCCTTTTCTTTGCTACCAAGATCAAATCTAATTATCTAAAAATAGTAGTGATCCTTCTAAATTTTATCAGTCTCTATAATTGGCTGTATAGCTGGCTTGATAATTGGTTTGATATTTGGCGACGATTTAATTGAATCGGTTTGGCATTTTTAAAATTATTGAAGGAGAAAAGATGAAAAAAATATTTGACCATAAAGGGCTATGTCTTGCTATGATTCTATCGATTAGTTGTTGGATCATCGGAGGGGTTAACTTGTTTTTATCCACAAAAATTGAATCCAAATTCTTAAAAAGAATCATTATTTTCCTTAACCTAATCTGTATTTTGGGCTGGCTTTTTTTTGGGGGGTGAAAAAAATGATACAAATTGAAAAGAAGAAAAATCATTTTATTTAACGTATCAGGTATATCTTTTAACAAAGATGGTGCTATTAATCCTCAATTATTTGTTTGCTACTTATATTCTTTCCTTACGCTTATTTTCTTCATGTGGATAGTCTTTAACTATGATCAATCGACTGAACAAAAGCAAATGATAGAAAGACGATTCCAATTTTCTTTTTTTAAAAGTGATTAAAAGGCTATACTGATACTTTGATAAATAAGGGATGAAATTTTCAAGAATATATCGTATAATGTAAAGCACTGAAAAGTTGCGACCTTCAACTCGTAGATGATTTCAGAAAATCTAATTGAAATGATGGTGATACCATGAAAGACAACAGCAAGACACGCGTTGTCGTTGGGATGAGTGGCGGTGTCGACTCATCTGTAACAGCACTTTTACTAAAGGAACAAGGCTACGACGTCATTGGGATCTTTATGAAAAACTGGGATGACACGGATGAAAATGGTGTATGTACAGCTACGGAAGATTATAAGGATGTAGCGAAAGTTGCTTCACAAATCGGGATTCCTTATTATTCTGTCAATTTTGAAAAAGAATATTGGGATCGTGTATTTGAATATTTCTTAGCTGAATACCGAGCAGGACGGACACCTAATCCAGATGTGATGTGTAATAAAGAAATCAAATTTAAAGCATTTTTAGATTATGCGATGGATCTAGGTGCTGAATACGTAGCGACTGGGCATTATGCGCAAGTAGTGCGTGACGAAAATGGCGTAGCACATATGCTTCGCGGTGTAGATAACAACAAAGATCAAACTTATTTCTTAAGCCAATTGTCACAAGAACAATTAGCGAAAACAATGTTCCCACTAGGTGGTATGGAAAAAACACAAGTACGTGAAATTGCGGAACGTGCAGGTTTAGCAACTGCTAAAAAGAAAGATTCCACTGGGATTTGTTTTATAGGCGAAAAGAATTTTAAACAATTTTTAAGTAATTATTTACCAGCTAAAAAAGGAAATATGGTGACACTTGATGGCGAAGTCAAAGGTCAACATGCTGGATTGATGTATTACACGATCGGTCAAAGACAAGGCCTAGGGATTGGTGGTGGCGGTGCATCACAAGAACCTTGGTTTGTAGTTGGAAAAGATCTTGCAACGAATACGTTATATGTAGGACAAGGATTTCATCATCCTGCCTTATATGCAACAAGCCTTGATGCGAGCGAAATCCATTTTACAACGAATGAACCAATGCCAAAGGAATTTAAATGTACAGCTAAATTCCGCTACCGCCAACAAGATGTGCCGGTAACGGTTCGGTTATTAGAAGGCGATCGTGCCGAAGTGATTTTTGATGAACCTGTACGGGCGATCACACCAGGTCAAGCTGTCGTCTTTTATGATGGAATGGAGTGCCTTGGTGGTGGCTTGATTGATCATGCCTACAATAAAGAAAAAGTCTTGCAATATGTGTAAATCTTGCTTGCGAACAGCTCTTTGAACAACTTTCTTTTGTTAGAAGAACAAGAAAAGAGTTAAGACAAGTTTAGTTCTGAGAAATAAGCCGAAGAATCCGAAAATAGTTTCGCCTATTTTTGGTATTCCTCGGCTTTTTTTGCTAGAGTGTCTTCTGAAATATCCGTTAGGGGTTTTTGAAGCAAAGAGTTTTCAGATTTTTGTCTAATAATTTTTTCTGAAGAAAACAGTGTCAGGCGACTTTTTCAACAGGCGGTTCTATCTATTTGAAAGCGTTATTTTTAAAAAGAGAGTATAATAAAAAAGGAAACCGACCGTTTATCTCATTTACATGGCATCTAGGATTAGGAGAGACGAATGGTTCTTGGTTTGTTTGAGTATCAACGAATAGAAAGTAGTGAATCAAAAATATTGAAGAAAGCAAAAGGAGCGAAAAAGATGGAAATCACACATTTTGGACTGGAAGAATGGTTGAATAAGTGGGAAAAAGAAGCAGTATATGACCTTGCACAAAGTTCCATCGAAGCACTGACGTTAGAAGAACTGATTGGGTTAGACGGAACGACAGTTACTGATTTTTTTCAATCTTTGAGTAAAACGTCGTTGGATTATGGGTGGAGCGAGGGGACGGCAACTTTCAAACAAGAAGTCGCTTCTTTGTATCAATCGCTTTCTTCAGAAAACATTATTCAAACCAATGGGGCGACTGGGGCGAACCTTTTGGCGCTGTATGGATTGATTGAACCAGGAGATCATGTGGTCTCCATGTTGCCAACCTATCAGCAATTGTATGACTTACCCAAATCTTTAGGTGCAACTGTTGATTTCGTACCACTCACAGAAGAAGAGGAATGGCGTTTTGATAGTGTGAAATTAGTTGATGTGATCCAACCAAATACTAAAATGATTTGTTTAAACAGTGCCAATAATCCAACAGGTACATTGTTGGATCGCCAAACATTGGAAGAAATTATCGAAATTGCCGAAAAAGTCGATGCGTATATTTTGATGGATGAGGTGTATGCCCCATTAGCAGGGGGAGATTTTGTCTCAATCGTGGATCTGTATGAAAAGGGGATCACGACTAATTCATTGTCAAAGACTTATTCTGTTCCTGGTATACGCATCGGCTGGGTAGCAGCGAATCAAGAAATCATTGAGCGTTTAAGAAAATACCATACCTATTTAGTACTTAGCGGTGGTGTTTTGTCAGATGCATTAGCGGTTCACGCACTGAGGAATAAAGAAAAGATCCTTGCACGAAATAAAAAAATCGTTTCGGAGAATTTAGCCATCGTTGAAAAATGGCTGGCTGATGAACCAAATGTCCAATTAGTGTTGCCGAATCACGTGTCAACGTCATTCATTCGCTTGAACATAACAGAAGATGATGAGCAATTTTGTATTGATCTTCTGAGAGAAACTGGTGTCTTACTGGTCCCAGGTAGTGCCTATGGGGTGCCTCAACATGCGCGCTTAGGGTATTGTTGCAGGAAAGAAACATTAGAAAAAGGGTTAGCCTTACTTTCAGAATATCTAAAAGAACGTGGAAATAACAAAGCTTGAGAAATTGAAGAGATCTCCAAACGTTAGATTTTTTGGTCTATCTTTTGGAGGTCTCTTTAATTTAAGGTGTGTTTTTATCAATTTTGTTAGGAATAAAATAATTATTTTTGATGTTGCCAAACACGCTCTTTTTTATTTTTTGTTCTTCAAATTTTTTATAATATAAGTGATAGAGAGGACTACTAAAATAATAACTAAAATTGTAAAAATAAGTCTAAAAGATAACACGAGTTTTATAATTAAATTCCCCATTTTAATTATTCTCCTTTTTATAAAAAAGCTTTATTTTACTACAAGAGAGCGTTTTCTTTGTATATTTTTTAATAAGTGTTATTATAACTTTGTGGAAAATAATATCATATACTATAGGAGGAATGCAAATGTTTTTTAGGAAGATGGTTGGATTAGGAATATTAAGTGTTACAGCTTTAACATGTTTTAATGGTGTTACTAATGTTCATGCTTCAGATATAATTTCATCACAAGCCAATGAACCATTAGAATTAAGTCTTGATAATGTTTATAATTTGGAACAAAAAACTTCAAGAATAAGCAAATATGTGTTTGAAACAAAAAATTATACTAATAACAGAACGACAAGCACATTTGAAAAGATTCAGGTAGATTTTACGGATGCAGTATTTTATGATGAAGAGGGAAATATAGTCAATAAAAATAGTGTAATAGAAAATATCGCAAAGGATATTGAAGACTCTCAAAATACAAATCAAAAACGTAGTACTTGGAGAGAAGGTGGAAGTTGGACTAGCGGATCTGGGTATTCTATTTGTAAAGGGACAGCTATTCATGGATTTTCATTTGGGTTTGAATTAGTTTTTAAAGCTGATTATACAAGTGTGCAAGGTGGATATGATCAAATTGATAGAATCTATGGTGTAAACTTTGCTGGTTTTGGCTCTTGGTCTCCGATTTCTAGTGGGATATTTAGAAAAAAAGAACAAGCAGGTTATTCAGCATATGGTGGAGTAAAAGGTGCCTTGTCTAGCAATGGGCTCACTAAGTCAATGTACCTTTATCTTCGAGTAGGTAATGATACTGCTTGGATTGACAGTAATATGTAAAATGATCATTCATTTATAACTTAGAAAATATAAAATTTATGAGTGTGGAACAATAATCCTTTCTCAAAAAGAAGATAAGTCTAATTTTGATTTATAACATTAAAATTAGACTTATCTTTCCTATTATTGACACCTTGTCCTTTATTTTCCAAATTTTATCAATCTAAATCGATATCAATCGTTGCTCCTTGTTTCCAAATGTAAATAAAAGCAATGGAACGCCAATTGAGCTTTTGGGGGTCTCTTCAATCTGGAATATGACGATAGTTCTTGTTTATCCAGATTGACTATTAGTAAGCGATCAATGTCCATGAGGTTGTGTGTGTTTGTCTGAAGAAAGGACAGGTGTATCGGATGTTTCTGATGAGTCAACAAGCTCATTGTCATGGATTTCTTGTGTGTTACGACGTACTAGTAAGAAGTTCACTAAAACAAGTAAAGAAGTGGAAAGAAAGACTCCTCGGTAACCAAACACGCTTGAAACGCTCGAACCAATCATTGGACCAACGACATTCCCAGTTGCTTGGAAGGATTGATTGTAGCTAAAAATCCGACCGGCGGCGTGATGTGGGGAATATTTGGTGATCAAAGCTTGGACAGCTGGAAGCAAACAAGCATCTGAAATACCGATCAAAAAACGCAACGCAGCCAGTTCCCAGACATTCGTGACAAAGGCCATTGGGATATAAACTAAAATTGCAAACCCTAAGCCAATAGCTAAAATACGTTCACTCCCGATTTTATCGCCTAAGCGACCAAAACGAGGAGCGGCGATCAATGTGGCAATTCCTGGGATCGAAGCAATGATCCCACTAATCAGTGTGACACTGCCATGTCCATTTAGTAATTGACGAATATATAAACTAATGATTGGGCTAATAGAATTATTCGAAGCTTGAATAATCATTGTTGTGACGAACATACCAATCACGACATGGGGATACTTCAATTCTTTGAATATTTGTTTGGCAGAAGCCATATTTTCTTTTTTAATAGGTACAAATGTTTCATGAACAAAGAAGAGACTCAATAAAAAGACGAGAAATAAAATGATTCCTGTGATGAAGAAAGTTGGACGATAACCAAATGCTGAGGCTGAAATCCCCCCAAGTAAAGGACCAAGCAATGTTCCTGTGACGGAACCAGTAGCCAATGTTCCTAGGACTTGACCACTTTTTTCTTTCGGCGTACCAGTAGCGACAAGGGCAGTGGCATTACTGATGTAACCAGAAAAGATCCCTTGTAACAACCGAAGTGCAACAAGTTGATATACACTGGTCACACAACCCATCAAGGCAATAACGACAGCCATCCCTAAGGAAGCACGCAAGAGCATCAATTTTCTGCCTTTCTGATCGGCTAATTTGCCCCACCAAGGAGAAATCAATGTGGTGACGAAGAACGTAGAAGAAAAGGTCAACCCACTCCAAAAATTCAATTGCGACGTACTATAGTTACCTAACGTATCTATGTATAGTGACATAAACGGCATGACTAAGCTAAACCCAATTCCTGCCATAAAAGTCCCAAACCATAAGACAAATAAGTTTTGTTCCCAAGTTTCTCTTTTCCTAAATAATTTTTCTTTGATGCGTGTGGTCACTGTTATGTCCTTCTTTCTGAAAATTTTCATTTACATTCGTTTATTATAAACTACAATGTGTAGTTTATCAATGGAAGCCTCTTTTTTAAGTTCGCTTTTCATGGTAAACTAAAGTTGTTAAGTAGTTAACATACGAGAGGAACAACGAAATGAAAAAAAGAAATCTATCTCAAGAAAAAATCATCGCTTGCTTTCGTGGACTAGCGGAAGAGATGGATGTTCAACAAGTCACTTTTCAACACCTGGCTAAGGCGCTAGACGTCAAGTCTCCTTCCCTCTATAATCATTTTAAAAATATGCGTGATGTAAAGACCGCATTGACTGCAAAATTATTACAAGAGTTAAACGATGCGTTGCGTCGTTCTTTGGTTGGAAAAAGCGGAGCAGAGGCGCTGCGTGTCTATGCACAAGTCTATCAGTCTTTTGCTTTTGCGAACCAGGCCGTTTACGAGTTACTGATCAGTGTCCCTCACACCAATGAGGAGATTTTGTTAGAAGGAATCTATGAAACGAACCAGATCATTCTACAATTATTTGATGCCTTTGACTTGACCCGAAAAGAAAAAACGCATCGCAGCAGAGAATTGCGAAGTATCATCCATGGCTATTTGTCTTTACGATTTTTAGGCTATTTCACAAAGGAAGCAACTGTGTCTCCTGAAGAGAGTTATTCTTGGATGATCAATGACTTTATTGCCACTTTACCAAGTAAATAAGTAGTACGTTTCTTTAAAATAGACAAATTCATAAAATGTCCCTTTTATAAGAGAAATTTCTTGCAACTTTCTTGAAAAGTGTCTAAGATGAGTCTAGTAAAATCGTAGAGAAGGAGCACGAGTATGTATCAAGTAGTGACAATGTTCGGAGATAATGAGCCTTGGTGGTTCTTTGAGAATTGGGAAGAGGATATCGAAGTAGAAGAAACATTTGATTCTTTTGAAGAAGCACAGGTTAATTATGAACAAAAATGGCTTGCAATCAAAAATAAATACGAATATATCCATGCAAAAAGCAACTTTCTAAGTGCCTTCTGGAATGACGGAGACGAGCGCTGGTGTGAAGAATGTGATGATGATCTTCAACAATATAAAGGGTTAGCCTTATTGAAAAATCATCAGCCAATCACTTTAGAAAGCAGAAAGGAATTTTATGAAACAACTAATTCTAGCGGAAAAACCAAGCGTTGCGAAAGACCTAAGCAAGGTGCTTGGTGCTAATCAAAAACACAAAAATTATTACGAAGGACCCAAGGTAATCGTTACTTGGGCCCTTGGTCATTTGTTAGGGTTGAAAATGCCTGAAGACCTCAATAAAGAATGGCAAAGTTGGCAAATGGAAACGTTGCCGATGATTCCTAAAAATTTAGGAATCAAACCACTGCCTAAAACAGGTCACCAATTAAAAACAATCAAGCAATTGGCGCAACGTAAAGATGTGTCAGAGGCTGTGATCGCTACGGATGCCGGAAGAGAAGGGGAATTGGTTGCTCGGTGGATCTTGGAATATGTCCGCTTCAATAAACCAGTGAAACGTCTTTGGATTTCTTCCCAAACAGATAAAGCAATCAAGACAGGATTCAAGCAATTGAAGCCCGCAAAAGACTATGATGCACTTTACTATTCGGCGCTAGCTAGAGCAAAGGCTGACTGGTTAGTAGGATTGAACGTGACACGGGCGCTGACTGTGAAGTATCAAGATAATCTATCCGCTGGTCGAGTTCAAACTCCAACACTCGCCTTGGTTAGAACACAAGAACGTAAAATTGAAACATTTAGACCACAAACCTATTTTTCAATTTTATTAGATGTGCAAAAACAACAAGCAAAGATGGTTCAAAAAAATCAATTCGCATTGAAATCTCATGAAGAAGCTCAATCGTTAGTGAAAGAGTTAGCTAAAAATAAAGGGACTGTGACAGCCATCCAAGAAAAAGTAAAAGTGGAGCCGGCACCATTGCCTTATGATCTAACGGAGATCCAGCGAGAAGCAAACCAACGTTATGGCTACTCTGCTAAAAAAACTTTGGGACTGGTCCAAAGTTTATATGAAACGCATAAAATCGTGACGTACCCTCGTACAGATAGCAAATATCTGACGAGTGATATGAAAAGTACGATGAAAGAACGTTTACAGGCAGTCAGCGATTTTTCTCCAGAAGTGAAACAGTATTTAAAAAATGGGGCAGTTGTTCGACAAACAAAAGTCTTCCAAGACGGTAAAGTCACTGATCACCATGCGTTATTACCAACTGAAAATCGTCCACGCTATGAGAAACTTAGCAACGAAGAACAAAAAATCTATCAGATGATTGTTACTCGATTCTTAGGATTATTCGCTGAACCACACAAAATCAGTCAAACAAAAGTGACTGTGACATTTGGCAAAGAACAATTTGTGTTCCATCAAAATCAAGTCCTTCAAGCTGGCTGGAAAGATGTCAGTCAAAAGGACAGCAATGAAGTGGACTGGGTTGAGGGAATGCGTATCCAACCAGAATTTACGATCAAGAAAGAACTATCGGCACCGCCTAAGCCTTTGACAGAGGCGAGTTTACTAGGACTTATGGAAAAACATAGTTTAGGAACACCGGCAACTCGTGCTGAAATCATTGAAAAGTTGATCAAATCGGAATTGATGGAACGAACACCACAAGGCTTGCAAGTCTCACCAAAAGGAAAGCAATTATTGGAATTAGTCAATCCTTCCTTAGTGACCCCTGATTTAACAGAAAGCTGGGAGAAAGACTTAGAAGCAATTGCAGCGGGGCAAAAACAAGCTAGCCAATTTTTAAGGGGCATTGAAAAAGAAACAAAACGATTGGTACAAGAAATCAAAACAAGTAAACAATCTTACCAAGATTTCTCGATCACACAGAAAAAATGTCCAGACTGCGGTTCCAATCTTAGAGAAAAAAATACTCGAGATGGCAAAATCTATGTCTGCACGAATCAAGATTGTCATTACCGTAGAAGAAAAGATCCAAAAGTCTCGAACCATCGTTGTCCACAATGTCATCGGAAAATGGAGATCATCGAAGGCAAAAATGGCGCTTATTTCCGTTGTAAATATGATGGGACGACCGAAAAAATGTTAGATAAAAAAGAACAAAAGAAAAAAATGACGAAGCACGAAGAACGTCGTTTATTGAAAAAGTACACGCAAGCAGAAGAACCGGAAGAAAGCCCACTTGCTGCAGCTTTAAAAGCAGCAATGAAGAAGTAATGTGTCATTCGGTGAAAATCAGTAATGGTTTTTGAGACCACTATTGTATGTTAAAAAATGGTGATTGGTTTCAAGTGATTGCTGTTTATGTAACATGGTTTAGAATGTGAAAGAAGCTTAGTCTGAGACATAAGTCATGAGGTTCCTCTTATAAATTGTTGTTTTTACGTACAATTTTTAGGAGGAACCTCATTTTTTGTATGTTGGGCTTTTTATCACAAATAGCCGTGCTTATAAATCTTCGTAGATAGGTGGATGTTCAAGGTATTCTAAAATCTTGATGAAATCTAAAAACGATAAGATCAATGTTGTCGTGTTGACATTTGGATGAAATCCTACGGTAGAGGTTTGATCAATGGCTGAGTCAATCACTACTTGAATCGCTTTTTCTTGATCATGCATCAATGCAAAAGGTGTAACAGTACCGGGAGCTACCCCTAATAAATCAAGGAGCTGTTCTTCTGAAAGAAAAGACAAACGCTTCTCATTCAGCTGTTCTGCAAGTTGTTTCAAATTTGCCTGCTTTTCATCAGGTAAGATAACAAGATAAATTTGTTTCCCTTTTTTTGCTTTTAACACGAGATTCTTCACTTGAGGTCCTGGTAGTGTAAACGGCAGATTTTTGACAGAAGTAATCGGTGGATGATCCACCTTTTGATAGGAAATGTCTAGTAAATCAAGTAATTGATAGGCTTCTTTTTCAGTAGCAAAAACCATCGATTGATCGCTTCCTTTCTTTTTCTTTCATTCATTATAAAAAAATAATTGACAAAAGAAAAATAATCGTGTAAATTACACGTAAGTTAAAATCAACGACATCGAAAAGAAGAGTAGCGATTAAATGTTTGAAGAGAGTCTCTGGCAGGTGGAAAGAGATAGCAGTTAATGGTGAAACACATCTTGGAGTCGATTTTCTGAAATACAGTAGGAAAATCCGGGAAGCCCGTTACAGCTGCGGTCATTGTTTGATGACCAGATAAGGTTAGTTTCCGTGAGGGACTAACAAAAAAAGGTGGAACCACGTAATTTACGTCCTTTGGTCATTTGACCGAAGGACGTTTTTTTATTTTCGTGTGAAGTAAATGTCCAACAACAATTACTTTTGTTTTACCTCATTTTCTGGAATGACTGCGTGAGGTTTCTTTTGTGAAAAAGAAACAAACAGAGGTGGGAACACGTGTGATGCGTCCTCTTGACGAGAGTCAAGGGGATTTTTTTATTTAAAAGGAGGAAGAAAGAAATGAATTATTTGCTGGAAGTCATGCCACAACTATTAGTAGGGGCTCTTACAACGTTGAAATTATTTATTTTTACCTTGATTGGTTCATTGCCATTAGGGATCATTTTAGCATTAGGGTTGTCTTTACATTTTAAACCAATTCGTTATATCTTGCAGACCTATGTCTGGGTCATGCGTGGTACACCGTTATTACTACAATTGATTTTTGTTTTTTATGGATTGCCAACGATCGGGATCGTCTTTGACCGTTTTGAGGCAGCATTATTGGCTTTTGTTTTAAATTATGCCGCTTATTTTGCTGAGATTTTTCGTGGAGGGATTCAATCGATTCCCCAAGGACAATATGAAGCTGCGCAAGTGTTACAGTTGAGTCCTTTTCAAACCGTCACAAAAATCATTATCCCACAAGTGACAAAAATCGTTTTACCATCGGTTGGGAACGAAGTGATTAACTTAGTGAAAGACTCTTCATTGATCTATATCTTAGGACTAGGAGACGTTATGCGAGCAGGGAAGATTGCGATGGAACGTGATGCAACATTGCTACCATTACTAGGTGTGGCTTTCATCTATCTGGCACTAACTGGTATCTTAACGATCATCATGAAACAAGTAGAAGGAAAATTAAACTATTATCGCTAGGAGGAATGGACATGATTGAATTAAAGAAAGTAAGTAAAGCATTTGGAGAAAAGAAAGTAATCAACGCGTTAGATCTAGTCATTCCAGATGGTCAAACCATGGCGATCGTCGGTCCTTCTGGTGGAGGGAAAACGACACTTTTGAGAATCTTAGCAGGATTGGAAAAAGCAGACAGTGGGGAATTTTATCTGGATGGCGTAGCCTTTGACCCATTTGAATTGAAAACGAAAGAGCAAGTCGTAGGTGTTGTTTTCCAAGATTTTCAACTGTTCCCACACTTAAGTATTTTCGACAATATCACTTTAGCACCTAAAATGGTGTTGAAGCAATCGAAAGAAACGTATACGAAAAAAGCACAGGAATTAGCCGATTCACTTGGCATCAGTGATTTACTTAACAATTATCCTTATCAATTATCTGGCGGTCAAAAACAACGGGTAGCGATCGCACGTGCCTTGGCAATGAATCCTCGAGTTCTTGCTTATGATGAACCGACAAGTGCCTTAGACCCTGAGCTGCGACAACAAGTAGAAAACTTGATCGTCTCATTGAAGGCAGAAGGTGTGACACAAATCATCGTAACCCATGATTTGGTGTTTGCGGAAAATGTGGGAGATCAACTCGTGAAGGTCATCCCAAACAAGTAAGAAGGAGGGACACTTGATGAAAAAAATCAGTTTGCTACTTGCGATAGTTGCAGGGATCGTCTTTCTTTCTGGTTGTAGGAATGAAAAGACAGATAAAGACAATTGGTCAACGATTCAATCAGAAAAAAAGATCATCATCGGGTTAGATGACACCTTTGTACCGATGGGGTTTCGTGATAAAGAAGGAAAACTAACAGGTTTTGATATTGACCTTGCTAGAGCAGTTTTTAGAGAATATGACATCAAAGTCGTTTTCCAACCCATTGACTGGTCCATGAAAGAGTTTGAATTGAATAATGGGACGATTGATCTCATTTGGAATGGGTATACTAAAACAGCTGAAAGAGCAAAAAAAGTCCAATTTTCAAAACCTTATATGCAAAACGAACAAGTCCTGATCACTACGAAAAAATCAGGGATCACCAGCTTTGCTCAAATGAAGGACAAAATCCTAGGAGCTCAAAATGGTTCTTCTGGTTATGATGCCTTTATCAAACAACCAAAAATATTAAAAGATATTGTAAAAAATCAGGATGCTGTTTTATATGATAGCTTTAATGAAGCATTGATCGATTTGAAGAGTGGACGGATCGATGGGTTATTGATGGATAAAGTATATGCTGGTTATTACTTGAAGCAAAAAAATGAGTTGGATCAGTTCAATATGATCAAAGGGGATTATCAAAGCGAAGATTTTGTCGTGGGTGCCCGAAAGAAAGACAAGGAATTAGTGAAGAAAATCAATGAAGGGATTGCGGAATTAGAAAAAACAGGAGAATTCCAACAAATCTCAGACAAATGGTTTGGTGAAGATGTGACACCCGTTCAGAAGTAAGCAACGCTAACATCATTGAGTGTCTTAAAAAGAAGCGTGGTAACTTGAGCGTCTCTCAGTTCACACGATAAAACCTATGAAATTAACCTGCGCCAAATGAATAAGCAAGAATTTTTGAAACACATATTTTAAAAAATTCTTGCTTATTTTTTGTCTGAAAAATTCCAATGATCATAAAATTGTTCAATGATTGATTTCTCCTTTTGTATTGAAAGGGGTTTCGTGTTATTCTTTTTAGTAAGGATTGAAGCAAGAAAGGAAGAGATTGATGGAACACCAAAAATTAACTGAATTTCCCCAAGACTTTCTTTGGGGATCAGCCTCAGCGGCTTATCAAGTTGAAGGAGCCTGGCAAGAAGACGGCAAAGGAGAATCGGTCTGGGATCGTTTTGTCCGCATTCCAGGGAAAACTTTTAAAGGAACAAACGGCGATCTAGCGGTTGATCACTATCATCGCTTTAAAGAAGATATTGCTTTAATGAAAGAACAAGGATTGAAAGCGTATCGTTTTTCAGTTGCTTGGACTCGCATTTTTCCTAATGGTCGTGGGGAAATCAATCAAGCAGGGTTAGCTTTTTATGAAGAGCTGATCGACGAGTTGATTGAAAACGGGATTGAACCAATGTTGACATTGTATCATTGGGATCTTCCACAAGCCTTGCAAGATGAGTATGCAGGTTGGGAATCACGCCAAATCATTGAAGATTTCACTAATTATGCTGAAACATTATTTAATGCTTTTCGAGGAAAAGTCCATTATTGGATCAGCTTGAATGAACAAAATATTTTTACTTCACTAGGCTATTTATTAGCTGCTCATCCACCAGGTGTTACTGATCCAAAACGGATGTATCAAGTGAACCATATTGCTAACTTAGCAAATGCAGCAGTGATCAATAAGTTTCATGAAATAGGAATGCCAGGTAAAATCGGTCCAAGTTTTGCTTACACACCTAATTATCCAATCAACAGCGATCCTAAAAATATTTTAGCTGCAGAAAATGCGGAAGATTTGATGGCTCATTACTGGATGGATGTCTACATGTGGGGCAAGTACCCGATCGCCGCTATGAAATTTTTAGAAGAACATGGCTGGGCACCTGAAATGGTTGAAGGAGACGCAGAACTGCTTGAATCTGCTAAACCAGACTTCTTGGGGATCAACTATTATCAAACAGCGACTAATGCCTTTAATCCGTTGGATGGTGTAGGAGCTGGCAAAATGAATACCACTGGGAAAAAAGGATCTTCTGAAGAAACAGGCGTCCCAGGAATGTACAAAAAAGTCGACAATCCTTTCGTTGAACGTACGAATTGGGATTGGGAGATTGACCCAGAAGGATTGAGAATCGCTTTAAGACGGATTACGAGTCGCTACCGGATGCCTGTATTGATTACTGAAAATGGTTTAGGGGAATACGATGAATTGACAGAGGATAAAAAGATCCACGATGAGTATCGTATCGCTTACCTTTCAAGTCATGTCAAAGCGATTAAAGAAGCGATCTCAGATGGTGCTGAAGTCCTTGGCTATTGTACGTGGTCTTACACTGATCTGTTAAGTTGGTTGAATGGCTACCAAAAACGTTATGGATTTGTTTATGTCGATCAAGATGAAACTCAAGCAGGATCATTGGATCGCTACAAGAAAGATAGTTATTATTGGTACCAACAAGTAATCAAAGAAAATGGCTCAACGATCTGACCTTTTTGATAGTAAACGTTCAGGGAAATAAAGCGTGATCGCTTTTATCTAAAAATAGAAGCAGTGAGGATAAAACTTTCCAGCTTCATTGAGTTCACTGAATGAACCAAATGAATTGAATGAACCGAAATTCCCAAAAACTTTCTTGGTTTTTGTGGAATTTCGGTTTTTTTATCATAGTTTCTCGATAGGGGTGCAGGATCTAGCCATTGGTTATTTGAAAAAGTTTCTTAAAGTATTTGGTATAAATACAGGGTTCGAAAAGAAAAACTTTAAACTTAGAAACAAAACTTTTGTTCCCTCGCTTTTTTTTGTATAATGGAACTTGATGAAATGAGGGATAAAAATGGCAAAGAAAAAACGTCCTGCAAAGAAAAAGAAAAAGACGAAAAAGCAACAACAGCAGCAGGAACAACTTCTTGCGATCAGTATCGGATTTGCATTGATCTTATTTGCCGTATTTGGCTTTTTAAAACTAGGTTTTTTAGGTATTTTAGTGGCAAATGGTTTTCGGATCATTGCAGGGAACACTTATCAGCTTCTCTGTATATTATTAGCTATTTTAGGTTTTTGGGTCGTTGTAAAAAATACCGATTTTAAAATCGGAAAAAGCCGTCGGTGGTTTGGAGGCATTCTTTTTTACTTAGGAATTCTTCTCTTTTTACATGCCCATCTATTCGGAAAACTCCATAGTGGCGAACCAAACATTCTAGGAACCACTTGGGATCTATTAGCAAGTGACATCCAGCATGCTCGAGTCAGCAGTAATGTTGGTGGTGGGATGGTTGGAGCAGCACTCTATAATTTTACGTATTTCTTGATTGCTCAACCCGGTAGTTACTTTGTTGCTATTTTATTATTAATAAGTGGTGCAGTTTTATTTAGTAATATCGAAGGTTGTCAATTAGTCAACGGCTTGCAAGTGATGGGAGAACGAATGCAAGAACTGCTGGAAGGAGATCCTGCAAAGCAAGCGAAGAAACAAGCGGCGAAAGAAGAACGGCAAAAGCAACGAGCGAAAGCACGAGAAGAGAAAAAATTAGCAGCAAAAGAAGCGGCAGAAGCTGAGATTGCTGAGCTGGAAAAACGTCGTTTCGCTGAACAACAAGCAAAGTCTGCGCCTTCTTATGAAAAAATAGCAGATGATGAACCCGAACAACTCAGTTTTGTACCGATCGATAGTTTTCAAGGAACTGTCCCATCTGCGACAATGGATATGCCTAAAGCAGAGCCAACGGTCACAACGCCTACTGCATCTGAACCGTTAGAAGCAGAGAGCTTAGAAGATGATGGGACAGCATTAGAATTTGAAATCGAAGCAGAGCAGGAAAATCAAGATTATGAATTACCGTCAATCGATTTACTCGATTCAGTAAAAACGACGGATCAAAGTGACGAGTATAAAAAAATCGAGAAAAATATCGGAGTCTTGGAACAAACTTTTCAAAGTTTTGGCGTAGATGCGAAAGTCGTCAAAGCAAGTTTAGGACCCTCTGTGACAAAATTTGAAGTCCAACCAGCAGTGGGTGTCAAAGTAAGTAAAATCGTCAGTTTAACGGATGACATTGCATTAGCATTAGCGGCTAAAGATGTTCGGATGGAAGCACCGATCCCAGGTAAATCATTGATCGGAATCGAAGTACCGAATAGCAAGATCAGCATGGTGTCATTTAGAGAAATCATCGAAGCACAACCCAACCATCCAGATAAGCTGTTAGAAGTACCATTAGGAAGAGATGTTTCTGGGCGAGTCCAAACCGCAGACCTTTCTAAAATGCCTCACTTATTAGTAGCCGGATCGACAGGTAGTGGGAAATCTGTAGCAATCAATGGGATCATTACCAGCATTTTGATGCGAGCAAAACCCCATGAAGTCAAATTGATGATGATCGACCCCAAAATGGTGGAGTTGAACATGTACAATGGGATTCCTCATCTTTTGACGCCAGTTGTGACAAATCCGAGAAAAGCTGCTCAAGCGTTGCAGAAAGTCGTTCAAGAAATGGAAGAACGTTATGAAAAATTCGCTGCTACTGGTGTTAGAAATATTACTGGTTATAATGAATTTGTCCAACAAAAAAACTTGGAAAATGGAACGAAACATCCTACCTTACCATTTATCGTGGTGATCGTGGATGAATTAGCTGACTTGATGATGGTTGCCAGCAATGAAGTCGAAGATGCTATTATTCGTTTGGCACAAATGGCACGGGCAGCGGGAATCCATATGATTTTAGCGACCCAACGTCCAAGTGTGGATGTTATCACAGGGATCATCAAAGCGAATGTTCCTTCTCGTATGGCATTTGCAGTCTCTAGTGGAACGGACTCACGTACGATCATTGACTCCAATGGTGCGGAAAAGCTTCTCGGACGTGGGGATATGCTCTTCTTGCCAATGGGTGAAAACAAACCGATACGGGTTCAAGGTGCGTTTATTTCTGACCACGAAGTAGAACGAGTGGTCAACTTTGTAACAGATCAACAAGAAGCACATTATGAAGAAAAAATGATGCCTTCTGATGAAGTAGAATCAGGCGGTACCGCAGAACAACCACAAGATGAATTATTTGAAGAAGCTAAAGCACTTGTCATTGAAATGCAGACAGCAAGTATTTCATTATTGCAAAGAAGATTTAGAATTGGTTATAATCGGGCAGCACGCTTAGTCGATGAATTAGAAGCACATGGCGTAGTAGGACCTTCAGAAGGAAGTAAGCCAAGAAAAGTCTTCATTGAGCAAGTCGAAGAACCAATGGATATGATGCCAACGGATCACGAAACATAGAAAAAGTGCGTATGTGCTTGTCAGTTCTAACAATGAAACCGAAGAAACGCCAAAAGTAATTTTGGGTGTTCTTCGGTTTTTTTATGAGATTGATCACTTATTCATAAAAATCAAAAAAAACGATAGTTAAAAAAGGAGGAGCATTCATAAACAGCCTAAGATTTGGTATCTTTGTTTTGTGAACTATTGCATTAGTTGTTAGAATCAGTTATAGTATGTAGCGATACTTTGAAAAAAAGAGGGAAACGATTTTGGAAAAACAATCCATTTATGGTTTAACAATCGAAGAATTAACCAATTGGTTTTTAGAAAACGGCGAAAAAAAATTCCGTGCCGCCCAAGTGTGGGAATGGCTTTATCAAAAGCGTGTCAAAGACTTCTCCGAAATGACCAACTTGTCAAAAAACTTGATAACAAAGTTAACGGATCAGTTTGTGATCAATCCGTTAAAACAAATAGTGGTTCAAGAAGCAACGGATGGCACAGTCAAATATCTATTTGAATTACCAGATAAAAATATGATCGAAACAGTCTTGATGAAACAAGAATATGGATTATCTGTATGTGTAACGACACAAGTCGGCTGTAACATTGGTTGTACTTTTTGTGCAAGTGGGCTGTTGAAAAAGAATCGAGATTTGACAGCTGGAGAAATCGTGGCTCAGATCATGATGGTTCAACACTATTTTGATGAACGACAAGAAGGTGAAAGAGTGTCCCATGTAGTTGTGATGGGCATTGGCGAACCATTCGACAATTATGATAATGTCATGAACTTCTTACACATCATCAATGATGCCAAAGGGTTGGCAATTGGCGCACGACACATTACTGTTTCAACGAGTGGTTTGGCAAATAAGATCAAAGAATTTGCTGATAATGGGTTGCAAGTCAATTTAGCGATCTCATTACATGCACCAAATAACGAGATTCGGACCTCCATCATGCGGATCAATCGGAGTTTCCCAATTGAAAAATTGATGGCTGCAGTAGATGAATATCTTGAAAAAACCAATCGACGAATCACGTTTGAATACATCATGTTGAATCAAGTCAATGATCGTCCGGAGCATGCACAACAATTAGCGGATCTATTAAAAGACAAAAAGAAATTAACGTATGTGAATTTGATCCCTTATAATCCAGTCAGTGAACATGACCAATACTCTCGAAGTCCTAAAGCAGATGTGCTGAAATTTTATGATGTATTGAAAAAGAATGGTATCAATTGCGTGATCCGTAAAGAACACGGTACAGATATCGACGCTGCGTGTGGTCAATTACGGAGTAAACAAATGAAAAAAGAAAAAGCAACGACTAAATAGCATTAGCTAATATCCAACATCCATGGAGAAGAAACAACAAAGACGACAAAGCCTTATGCTTTGTCGTCTTTTGCTGAGTTTTCTTAGAACCTCAATTTACTGTTTGTTCTTGCGGTTCATCCCAATGCCATACAATATCCATGAGAGAACAAAACAGGATAATGCATACAGAATATCTTTTGTCACGTTCAAGACAGCGAGACTTGAGATGATTGATAATGATAAAAATAGTAACAGTTTCCGATCCTTCATAAGACTCCTCTATTATTTAGTAATTCTGCATACATTCTGATGCGTATAATCATTGAATCCTTTTTTATGCAAGTGAGGGGATTGAATGGAAACTAATGTACCTAATCTGTCCCATTCGTTAGTGATTCGTTGCATGATTGTTTGTAAAGGGTTGTTATTGATCCTAATCATAATACTATTTATTTAGCCATGGATGAAAAAGCTATTTGTTAACGATTGGAGTCTATTAGTAAATTAATAATTTTTATAAGAAATGATAGTTCATCAATTTATTCTTGAAATGGCAGTTATCTCAGCAGTTTCGAAAAATTCTTTCTTATTGTCATCGGAGCTACCCGATGTTTTTACGACCTTATCCACGGCGTTCAAGAAGCAACTCCTCAGCAATAAGCGATGATTTTCTAAAATATGAGAAGCTATTTTAAAAAATCCTCTCTTATTTGCTCGGAGCTGAACGCTTCTTTCACGACCTTACCCACGGCGTTCAAAGAGCTGCCCTTCGGTATTAAGTCAAAAAATCTCAAAACATGAAAAGCTGTTTCGAGATTTTCATCCTTAATACTCAGGGCAAACCGCTCTTTTCACGACCTTAAGCATAAACTTTTCTTTTTTCTTTCTAGTACTGCTAAAATAGGCAGAAAAGGGAGGGATAGCGATGATTATCAGTGAGTTTGATCGTGAGAATATTGTCTTGCGAGATCAGCTTGCAGATCTTTTAAGATTGACTTGGCCTGATGAGTATGGGACAGAGCCGATGAAAGAAGTCGAACAGTTGATGGCTCCAGAACGGATTGCTGTATCGGCGATTGAAGGGGAGGAATTGGTCGGTTTTGTTGGAGCGATCCCTCAATATGGCAAAACAGGGTGGGAGTTACATCCTTTGGTAGTAGCAAGCGCACATCGTAAACAACAAATCGGAACACGATTGGTTTCCTACCTGGAAAAAGAAGTTGCTTCATATGGCGGCCTGGTCATCTATCTAGGGACAGATGATGTTGAAGGACAAACAAATTTAGTTGAAACGGATTTATTTGAAGATACCTTTGCAAAGTTACAAGAAATCAAAAATATCAATCATCATCCCTATACATTTTATGAGAAACTTGGCTATCAGATCATCGGTGTGATCCCAGATGCGAATGGGTGGAACCAGCCTGATATTTGGTTAGCAAAACGAGTGGCCAAAAGAGAGCCAACGGAATAAATTAAGACACTAATATTAGAGAAATGAACGATCCATTTTGTTCTCTAGTATTAGTGTTTTTTTGTTAGAATAAAAAATTATAATCTTTTTATGAGCTAAATCCGAACATTATAGCTGTTTTTACGATTTATTTTTTTTTGATGAAAATTATTTTATTTTTTTATCAAGTAGAAATAAAACCTTATAAAATAAGTGTATTTTCAGAAAAGAACAATAAATATTTCACTATAATGACATTATTTTAAAAAAAACCGAGAAAAAAGTATTGCTTTTTTAATAATTATTCATTAAACTCTTAAACAACTCAGAAAAAACTAATTATTCTGAAAATTTCGACAAAAGGGGTACGGGAAATGAAAAAGAAATGGGCATTTAGTGTTGTAGCCTTGAGTGGGCTGGTACTTGCAGGCTGTTATGGCGGAAGTGCAAATACAAAAAGTAGTAATTCAGCGAGTGGCAACTCTACAGATGGAGGCGGAGTATTCAATTTAGTCGTACCTCAAGAAATGCCAACAGCAGATTTATCGTTAGCAACGGATACAATTAGTTTTACTGCATTAAATAATGTGTATGAGGGAATCTATCGTTTAGATAAGGATAGTAAACCACAACCAGCAGGAGCGAGTGAACTGGCAGAAGTTAGTGAAGATGGGTTGACTTACAAGATCAAATTGCGTGAAGACGCTAAATGGTCCAATGGTGATCCAGTAGTTGCGGCTGATTATGTTTATGGTTGGCAACGTACAGTGGATGCTGCCACAGCTTCTGAATATGCGTATCTTTTTGCTCCAGTAGCGAATGCAGAAGAAATCACAGCAGGCAAAAAAGATAAATCAGAATTAGGAATCAAAGCAGTAGGCGATCATGAATTAGAAATCACATTAACGAAACAAACGCCATACTTCCAATATTTACTTGCTTTCCCATCATTCTTCCCGCAAAAACAATCAGTGGTGGAAGAAAACGGTGATGCTTACGCTTCAGCAAGTGATAAAGCAGTATACAATGGACCATTTACCTTAACAGATTTTGACGGACCAGGGACAGATACTGAATGGTCATACAAGAAAAATGATAATTATTGGGATAAAGATGCAGTGAAGTTATCTGAAATCAAAGTTAGTGTGGTCAAAGAATCTTCTACAGCATTGAATCTCTTTAAAGACGGTCAAGCAGATGACGTCATCCTTTCAGGGGAACTCGCTCAACAAAATGCGAATGATCCAGCTTATACGTCAGTCAAAGAAGCACGTACGAGCTATATTGAGTTGAACCAACGTGAAGCTGATTCACCATTTAAAAATGTCAACTTAAGAAAAGCTATTTCATACTCAATCAATCGTGATGCGTTAGTGAAACAAGTTCTAGGAGATGGCTCGGTTGTGTCAACTGGCTTGATCCCAGCGGACATGTCTAAAAATCCAGAAACAAATGAAGATTTTGCGAAAGAAGCAGGCAAACTTGTTTCTTACGATAAAGACAAAGCAAAAGAATATTGGGAAAAAGCGAAAAAAGAACTTGGCATTGATTCCCTTGAATTCAATTTGATGGCTTCAGATGATGATGCATCGAAAAAAGTGATCGAGTATATCCAAAACTCAATCCAAGAAAATTTAGATGGCGTAAAAGTTAAACCAACACCAGTCCCATTCTCCGTTCGTTTAGACCGTTCGTCTTCAGGTGATTTTGATACTGTATTAGGCGGTTGGGCAGCGGACTATGCTGATCCAAGCAGCTTTACAGACCTATTTGTTGCAGGTAACTCTTATAACCGCGGACAATGGAGTAATGCGGACTACGACAAAGTAGTAGATGACTCAGGGAATAAAGATGCGGGCGATGAGCAAGCACGTTGGGCGGATCTACAAGAAGCAACTAAAATCATGTCAGACGATATGGGTGTGATCCCAGTTTACCAAAAAGCAGAAGGACACTTAGTCAATGAAAAAGTCAAAGGAATTGTCCACCACGCTGCAGGAGCTTCATGGGATTACAAATGGACTTATGTAGAAGAATAGGCAAACATTAAGACAAAAAAAGCGGACTAGAGATTAAGGCAGTTGTCTTAATCTCTCTCCACTTTTTAAAGGTTACGTATCATAGAAACGAAAAAATCACCAGCACGATAGAAAGAGCAAGCAAGATTCCGGCAATGATCAGCCAAAAGGTATACATACCATAGCTGGCAGACGAGAGTGAAGAAAATTCTGGTTTTTTCTTGCGGTTTCTTGTTCGGGCTAAATAGATCGATCGTTGAAAATGATCAAAGAAACCCGAGGAAAAAACCCATAAAAATCCGCCGATAATCAAAAACGGCATCGCACATAAAAATAAATCATTTGATAATTGAGTGAGTGTTAGTTGATGATTCAAACTATTTTTTACAATAATCAGGAGAATCAAGACACCAGCAATCAGGTAGGGAAGAGACTTCTTTTTCATCAGTTTGCTCCTTTATCTTTGGTTCATTCATTAATAATGTAGCGAAACATTTGTCAGAAGTCAAAAGCTAGGGGGAAACATTAGTGAATAGTTATCTAAAATATGTATTGAAACGTGTCTTCTTTATGGCCATTACGCTTTGGTTGATTGCCACAATCACGTTCTTCTTAATGCAATTATTACCAGGAACACCTTATACCAACCAAGAGCGTTTGAGTCCTGAAACGATCGCTATGTTGAATCAACAAGTTGGACTGGATAAACCTGTGATCGTCCAATATGGTATTTACTTGTCAAATTTACTTCAAGGAGATTTCGGTATCTCGTTCCAATTTAAAAATCAGCCTGTTGCTCATTTATTAGCTGGTAGAGTAGGACCTTCATTACAACTAGGACTACAAGCGATTATTTTTGGAACAGTGATCGGTACGATCTTAGGAACGATTTCAGCAATGAAGCAAAACACTTGGGCAGACACTTCTTCCACGTTGGTTGCTATTTTGGGTCGCTCGATCCCTAACTTTGTTTTTGCAGTCTTATTACAATATATTTTTGCGATCCGCTTGCATGTACTGCCGATTGCTAAATGGGACGGCTTCATTTATACGATCCTTCCAACCATTGCATTGGCTATGTCACCTTTAGCCGATTCAGCTCGTTTTATCCGAACAGAAATGGTCGAAGTATTACACAGCGATTACGTGGAATTAGCGAGAGCCAAAGGATTAAGCCGTTGGGAGATCGCCTTTAAACATGGTCTTCGTAATAGTTTGATCCCATTAATGACATTGTTAGGACCGTTAGCAGTTGCTTTGATGACTGGTTCGTTAGTAGTCGAAAACATTTTTGCCATCCCCGGTATTGGTGAGCAATTCGTTAAATCGATCACGACGAATGATTACCCAACGATCATGGCAGTAACGATCCTTTACTCATTTATGTTGATCTTTGTGATTTTAGTCGTTGACCTGCTGTATGGTTTAGTTGATCCAAGAATCCGTGTTTCAGAAGGGAGTCGAAGCTAGATGGAACTGATACCAAAACGTTATGAAACAATAGCAGATATTCCTGCAGATAAATTTCTTCCGCTACAAAAAAACACTGAAGAAGAACGAGAACAAATTGCAGCTCCATCGCTAAATTTCATTCAAGATTCTTGGCGACGTTTAAAGAAAAACAAAGCCGCAGTCGTTTCGATGATTTTACTATCAGTGATCATTTTGATCTCGATCGTTACGATCTTTGTTTCGCCACACAACCCAACGGCACAAAATATTGATTACATCAATCTACCCCCACGTATTCCAGGGTTAAATATCGATGGATTGAATGGAAAAGCGATGGTTGGTGGTGAGTTAGTCGATAAATATGCCCAAGCAAATGTTCCAGCAAATGTGAATTTCTTTTTAGGAACGGATGGTCTAGGACGTGATGTATTAAGTCGGCTATTCATGGGAACACGAATTTCCTTACTGATCGCTTTTATTGCTGCATTATTAGATGTGACGATCGGTGTTGCTTATGGGCTGATTTCTGGTCTGCTAGGCGGACGAATCGACAACGGAATGCAACGTTTCTTAGAGATCTTATCTGGGATTCCTAATCTGGTAGTCATGATTTTAATGTTGGTTGTTTTTGAACCAGGTATTTTTTCCATCGTGGCAGCAATGGCGATCACGAACTGGATTCCGATGGCTCGTATCGTTCGAGCGCAAACCCTGAAACTGAAAGATCAAGAATATGTGTTAGCTGGTATGACATTAGGTGAATCGAAATTGAAAATTGCCTTCAAACATATTTTACCGAACATTTCCAGTGTAATCATTATTCAAATGATGTTTAGTATTCCATCGGCAATTTTCTTTGAAGCCTTTTTAAGTTTCATTGGTTTGGGGCTAACGCCACCATCTGCTTCATTGGGAACAATGCTGAGTGATGGCTATAAAACTTTCTTGTACCTGCCATATCTATTATGGATCCCTGCGGCAACGTTATCTGTTATCATGATCGGCTTCAATTTACTAGCGGACGGATTACGTGATGCCTTTGACCCTAAAATGAAAGAGTGAGGAATATGACAAAAGTTCTTGAAGTTAAAAATTTGCAAATCTCATTTGATACGTACGCTGGGAAAGTCCGAGCGATCCGTGGTGTCAATTTTCATTTAAACAAAGGCGAGACTCTAGCAATTGTTGGAGAATCTGGTAGTGGGAAATCAGTCACTACCAGAAGTATCATGAGATTGTTATCAAGTAATGCTACGATCGATTCGGGCGAGATTTTATTCAAAGGAAAAAATATTGTCGATCAATCAGAAAAAGCCATGCAAAAAATTCGTGGGAAAGAAATCGCAATGATTTTCCAAGATCCAATGACTTCTCTCGATCCTACGATGACGATTGGGAAACAAGTGGCTGAATCCTTGCGAAAACACAATAAAGTTTCGAAAAAAGAAGGACAAAAAGCAGCATTGGAATTACTAAACTTAGTCGGGATTCCTGAGGCTGAAAAACGGATCAACAGTTATCCTCACCAATTTTCAGGAGGACAACGGCAACGGATCGTCATTGCGATTGCGTTGATCTGTTACCCGGAGATCTTGATCGCTGATGAACCAACAACTGCATTAGATGTTACGATTCAAGCCCAGATTTTAGAACTGCTAAAAGAAATCCAAACGAAAATCGATACCTCGATTATCTTCATCACACATGACTTAGGTGTAGTAGCAAATGTAGCGGATCGGGTAGCGGTGATGTATGGCGGAAAGATCATTGAAGTCGGTACCTCGGAAGAAATTTTTTATCATCCGCAACATCCTTACACTTGGGGCTTGTTAGGTTCGATGCCGACCTTAGATAGTGCGAATGAACGACTTTATGCGATCCCGGGTTCACCACCTGATTTATTGAACCCACCTAAAGGCGATGCCTTTTATCCACGGAATGAATATGCCTTGCAGATTGATGCAGAAGAAGAACCACCATTTTTTGAATTATCAAAAACACATCAAGCAGCAACTTGGCTTTTAGCACCTCAAGCACCAAAAGTAGAGCCACCTGAAGAAATCAAACGTCGTTGGGCGATTTTTGAAGAAAAGCAAAAAGCGAATGGAGGGATGACGAATGCCAAAAAAACTGCTAGAGGTTAATGGTCTAAAACAATATTTCAATATTGGAAAGAAAAATGAAGTTCACGCAGTCAATGATATTAGCTTTCATATTTATGAAGGGGAAACCTTTGGCTTAGTTGGTGAATCCGGTAGTGGTAAATCAACTACTGGGCGGACAGTCATTCGCTTAAATGAACCGACCGATGGCGAGATTTTCTTTGACGGAAAAGATGTCACCAAGCTAAAAGGAAAACAAGAAATGGCTAAGTTTCGCCGGGAGGTTCAGATGATCTTTCAAGACCCTTATGCATCATTGAATCCCCGAATGAAAGTTCGTGACATCATTGCAGAAGGGATCGATGTCAATGGATTGGTCAAGTCTCCTGAAGAACGTTCAGAAAAAGTGGATGAGCTTCTTCGAACGGTAGGATTGAATCCAAGCCATGGTACACGTTACCCTCATGAATTTTCAGGAGGACAACGACAACGGATCGGTATTGCACGTGCTTTAGCAGTTAACCCTCGTTTTATTATTTGTGATGAGCCGATTTCGGCTTTAGACGTATCGATTCAAGCGCAAGTGGTCAATTTATTACAGGATCTGCAAAAACAACAACAACTAACGTACTTATTCATTGCTCATGATTTATCCATGGTCAAACATATCAGTGATCGGATCGGTGTTATGCACAACGGTCGTTTATTGGAAATGGGAACAAGTGATGAGATTTACCATCATGGCGTTCATCCTTATACGGAAAGTTTATTATCTGCAATTCCACTACCAGATCCCGATCATGAAAGACAGCGGAAAAGAATCAAGTATCAACCAGAACCAGAAGATGGGCAAAAACGGACATTAAGAGAAATTGCCCCAGAGCATTTTGTCTATGCGACAGAGCAAGAAGTGGTTTATTACGCAAAAAAATTGAAACGACAAAAAGAAGCGAGCTTACTTGTGACGTCTTAGGAGGTAAGTGCTGATGCTAAAAGCCTTTAAATTCCGAATTTATCCCACGGCTTCACAAAAGCAATGGTTTGTTCAAAATTTTGGCTGTGTTCGTTTTACGTATAACCACTTACTAAAAGCCCGTCAGGAAAGCTACGCTAAAACAGGTGTCATCGATTATACACTGACTCCTGCTTCTTTAAAAAAGCAATATGATTTTTTAAAAAAAGCAGACAGCTTAGCGCTTGCGAATGCACAACTAAATCTAGATCGTGCGTTTCGTAATTATTTTAAAAAACGTGCCAGTTTTCCAAAATTGAAAAATAAAAAAAGTATGTGGCAGTCTTATACAACAAATAATCAAAAAGGCACAATTTATTTGAAAGATAAGTATCTAAAACTGCCAAAACAGAAAGAACTCATTCAGGTAAACCTCCATCGACCAATCGAAGGAGAGATTCGTTCAGCGACGATCTCCTCACGTTATAATGAAGCTTTTTATGTTTCTTTACTCTGTGAGGTTTCAGCGAAAGAAATAACAGAGTCTCGTCGTTGGATCGGTGTGGCTTATGATCCGCAAAAACTAATCGAGACATCCTCTCCAGTTGATGTACCATTACCATTGTTGAAAAAAACTGAAAAAGAAATGCAGCTGGCTAAGAGAAAATTAGGGATTAAGGGACGGGCAGCTCAGAAACGAAAAGCTCGTTTGGAACGATCGAAGAACTATCAAAAACAAAAGCGTAAAGTAATGGATCTTTATTTAAAACAAAAATTTCAAAAAGAAAATTATTTGGAACAGTTATCTGGCAAATTGATTCGTTATTATGACTATTTGTTTGTAGAAGCTGTCCCTAATGAAACTTTCTTGTCAGACTTCTCACTTCAAGATTGGTATAAATTAGTGACTAAGCTGAGGTATAAAGCAAACTGGTATAATAAAACGTTGATTTTGATCAATATGAATGAACAAACCGATCCTTTAGTGAGTAAAAAAAGTCTAGAACTAGAAAAAATCGGGAAACAAGTGATTTTTGAATAAATGAACTGGTAGGAGCGCTAGGGATCGCCTTGTTGATAAAAAACACTTGCTGTTTTTGTTTCTAGGAATTTTCTTCTCAAGAAAAGCTCACTAATTATGATAAACCAAACAAGGAGGTAATGACCTTTCTGGCTAACCTCTAAAATAAGCCGAAGAATACCAAAAGCATTGCTTTTGTGTAATTCTTCGGCTTATTTATGAGAAGTATTTATCCATCAGATGGTCATTAATGGGTGACTGATCAGGTATTTGCTGATTGCAGAAAAATCCAATAAAAATCTTTGGTATTTCAGCTTTCTGAAATCTTCATCTTATTCATAGTTTCCAGGTTTCAACTGATAAATCTTGGATGGACGCCCGATTCCTACTGGTCGTTCACCAATTTCATCAAAGTATTGCAGCATCGCTTTTTTGAAATTTGAATGATCAATCATTTTAAAATCGATCCCTAAAAATTTGGCAAATACTTTTCGGGCTTCTGTGATCGTAAAATCTTTACCTAATACTTGTAAGACTTGTGGTTCATGTTCCATTTTATTTGTCACTCGATTAAATGCTTTCGTAATGATCTCACTATGGTCAAATGCTAAAGTATCTTTGCCAGAAGATTCACTTGTCAGTAAATCTAAAGAAATAGCAACTTCATCACTCGTTAGATGGATTTTGTTTCCTTGGCGTGTCAAGGTAAACCATCGGACTTCTTCTGCATCGTCACCAGCAATCAACGGTTCTTCACCAATAAAAGCCAAGTAACTGACAGTCACGACCCAGCCTCGAGGGTCTCGGTTCGGTGTGCTGAAGGTGTGTAGCTGCTCAATATTTTCCTGAGAAATCACGACACCCGTTTCCTCTTTGGTTTCACGTAAGACACTTTCACCAGTGGATTCATTCTTTTGGACAAAACCACCTGGTAAAGCCCATGAATTTCGGTAGGGATGCCCTTTTCTTTGGATCAGTAAAATTTTTAACTGGTCTTCTTCCTTGTTGTAACACATCAACACGATATCAACAGTCAAAGAAGGTTTGTCATATTCTGGGCGTTCTTGCTTTTGATACCAGTCAAGAAAATCAGCTTCACTTGCTTCATGTTCATAATATAACTTTTCCTCTTCTTTAGAAGCAAATTGTTTCATCTTTTAACCTCCTGATGACGTTCTTGTTTAAATATACTTTTATCTTATTTTAGCAGACTCCAAAAAAAAACCAAAGTTTTCCTTGGAGAAAGACTTCTATACTTAGATAGGGAATAAAAACGGTAGGAGTAAATTGAACAAGAAGAAAAGTAAATAGATCAGTAACAGTTTTCTATTTTCTTCACGAAGCGTTACATACCCACAAAAAATGATATAAAAATTGAGAACAAAACGAAAAACTTGGGTAAATAAAAGAAACTGATTCAAGCTTCCTTGGAGGTTAAAATAACCATATAATCGTATATAAAAATAGCTGAACAGCCAGTGTAACACTGAAAGCAGTGCAATACTGATTGTAAAATAAAGATGTTTTTTTTGCATAAAATTTCAGCCTTTCTTGGACAATGAACTGTCTATTAGTCGTAAACATAAACAGCCTATTTCAGATCCACTTGCTTTTGGGTTGTTATAAAAAGGTTTATTTAGAAGGGAGAACGATGTTTTCTTCCTATTAAGCAGCTATTAAGTCGAAGCTATGTTTCGTCAAAATAAAACAACAGAACTGCTACAAGATTCCGTGACATTGTGAGAGATAACCTACATGTAAACATGCTGCTTACTAAAAACGAAACTTACTGATTCCTAGGTTTCTTCTCACACACTATTAATTATTATAGCATGTTTTACTAGGAAAATAATAAAGAGGAAAGGCATTTGTTAGAGGGTAGCGAAAAAATCGTCGCAGTCTTTTTGATTTATGGTATACTAGCAAGGAAATGAATTCGCATCATGCGATAAAGGAGGAAGAGCCCCATGGCAGAAAAGGAAACTTTTTATATTACGACGCCAATCTATTATCCAAGTGGCAAACTGCATATTGGTAATTCGTATACAACGATTGCCTGTGATGCAGTTGCACGTTATAAGCGATTGATGGGCTTTGATGTGTTTTATCTAACTGGGGTGGATGAACACGGTCAAAAAATAGAAAAAAAAGCAGCAGAATTAGGTGTTGAACCACAAGCCTATGTCGATAAGATGGCTGCGGATGTGAAAAAACTTTGGAAAACGCTGGATATCAGTTATGACAAATTCATTCGAACAACGGATGATTATCATAAAGCGGCTGTTCAAAAAATCTTTGATCGTCTAGTTGAACAAGGCGATATTTATCTTGGCGAATATGAAGGTTGGTATTCTGTTTCGGATGAAGAATTTTTCACTGAAACACAATTAGCAGAAGTTTATAAAGACGAAGAAGGAAATGTAATCGGTGGGAAAGCTCCGAGTGGGCATGAAGTCGAATTAGTCAAAGAAGAATCTTATTTCTTCCGTATGAGCAAATATGCTGATCGTCTTTTAGAATATTACCAAGAACATCCTGAATTTATCCAACCAGAATCTCGTAAGAAAGAAATGATCAATAACTTTATCAAACCAGGGTTAGAAGATCTTGCTGTTTCCAGAACGACATTTAGTTGGGGAATCCCTGTGAAAGACGACCCTAAACATGTCGTTTATGTTTGGATCGATGCGTTATCCAACTATATTACTGCATTAGGTTACGGCTCTGATGATGATAGCTTATTCCAAAAATATTGGCCGGCAGATGTCCATATGGTTGGAAAAGAAATTGTCCGTTTCCATACGATCTATTGGCCAATCATGTTGATGGCATTAGATTTACCGTTACCGAAAAAAGTCTTTGGTCACGGTTGGTTGTTGATGAAAGACGGAAAAATGTCTAAGTCAAAAGGAAACGTGGTTTATCCAGAGATGCTAGTTGAACGTTATGGTCTCGATGCGTTACGTTACTATTTACTTCGTGCTGTTCCATTTGGTTCAGATGGCGTATTTACACCAGAAGATTTTGTTTCTCGGGTCAACTATGACTTGGCGAACGATCTTGGAAACCTATTGAATCGTACCGTTGCAATGATCAATAAATATTGTGATGGGATCGTTCCTGACTATGCTTCTTTAGTGACGCCTTTTGATAGTGAATTATCAACAACAGCTGCAAATGTCGTCGGACGATATCATGATGCGATGGAAAAAATGGAGTTCAATACGGCATTAGCTGAAATTTGGGTCTTGATTTCTCGTGCAAATAAATATATCGATGAAACAGAGCCATGGGTTTTAGTCAAAGACGAGGACAAGAAAAAAGAATTAGCGAGTGTAATGATCCATCTAGCAGAATCATTACGGATCACTGCGATCTTATTGCAACCGATCATGACAGAAACGCCAATTAAAATCTTTAATCAATTAGGACTAGACCCAGAAACGATGAATCTTCAAGGCTTGCACTTTGGCGAATTTCCTTCTGGAACAAAAGTAGTTGCTAAAGGTACACCAATTTTCCCACGGTTGGACATGGAAGAAGAAATCAGCTATATCCAAGCGAAAATGTCTGAAGGAACACAAACGAATGAAGAATCAGTGAAATGGGACCCCGAAGAAACTGAGCTTGTTTCAACTAAAGACAAACAAATCAAATTTGATGTATTTGAAAAAGTGGAATTAAAAGTAGCTGAAGTCATCAACTGTCAAAAAGTTGAAGGAGCAGATAAGCTATTGCAATTCCGTTTAGATGCGGGAGATAACCAAGACCGTCAAATTTTATCAGGTATCGCTGAATTTTATCCTGATCCAAGTGAATTGATCGGCAAAAAACTAGTGATCGTAGCGAATTTGAAACCACGTAAGATGCGTGGACAAATCAGTCAAGGGATGATTCTTTCTGCAGAAGCACCAGATGGCACGTTACAAGTAGTCGAAGCGCCAAAATCAATGCCAAATGGTTCAGAAATTGGGTAAGATGAACATCCATATGATTTAGGTCAATAATCAGTAAGCGTGAATGGTGAGCCAATCATCATAAAAAGTAATGTAGTCAAATGATGTTGGTAAAGAATAATCTTAGAATAATTTGGACAGAAAGAAGAAATACTTCTTTCTGTCTTTTTTATTTGGTTGGTTTTATCCTGACGAATCATAAATCGTCGCAATAATTTTCCTTCTAACAAATGATCCTAGAGGGGACGACAAATGACAATGCGGATATTCTTCGGGCGTGAATTGAAGAGTATCTTTGCCAATCAATTAAATTTGCCATTATATTTTTTTGTTAAATCATTTACCTCGAAATAGATAGTTAGGTTTAGAATATTTAAAGTCCTTCGATAAGCTGAGTATAAGCCATTTTGAGTCCTCCTATGAATTGATTCGTCAAATTAATTCTAAAGGATTCCAGGTGTCTTTTTTACCCTTTTACATCATAAAAAAGATGTTGGCGAATTTCATCGACATCAAAGTTCATCTTGTTACAATTAAACTACCATGATATAATTTAAGTAGTGTATTTGCAACGAAAGAAGAGGTAAGTAAATGCAAGATAAATTGAAAGAATTGTTGGCTATTCGCGATGGAAATTTATCTATGAAGGAAGCCAGAAAATTTGGAATCGCAGCAACTACTGTACAAAGATTGGTGAATAAAGGAAAATTGATCAAAGTTGATCGTGGTTATTATGTAGAGGATGGTCATGGAATAGATGATTTATTTTGGCTTCAGCAACGATTTTCCAGGGGAATCTTTTCTCATGAAACGACTTTAGATATTTACCAGCTTTCTACGAATATGCCGAAATTCATTCATTTAACTTTTCCCCATGGATACAATGTTGATCGTTCAATTACAAAAGAGCAGCAGTTACAATTTCATTTCGTGAAGAAAGAAGTTTATGAGCTAGGAAAAGTAGAGGGAACTTCCTTCCAAGGGAATCCTATTACTATGTATGATAAAGAGCGTACACTTTGTGATATTTGGAATCCGAGATATGAAATTGAATACGAAATGAAATTAGCAGCATTAAAAGAGTACATGGAAGATCCATTGAGAGATCCGAGCAAATTAAGAGATTATATGACAAAACTACATGTAGAAAAAGAAATGAAATACCACATGCAAAGCTTATATTAATGGAGGGGAAAGATGACACCGACACAATTTGCATCAAAAACCAGAAATTTAGCAAAGAGTACAGGGCTAAATGCACAGTTAGTACAACGGCATTTTATGATGGATCGTTTAATTGAACAAATTTCTGAATCAAAGTACAAAAATGACTTCATTTTGAAAGGTGGCTTTTTATTAGGATCAAAATATGGAATCGATAGAAGGACAACAATTGATATCGACACGACATTTAGAAATAGCAAATTTTTTTTAAATGGAACTTGGGGATCTGGAAAAACTGAATTTTTAAATAGGGTAAGCAATCAAGCAGAAGAAAAAAATTTTATATTTTTAAAATTGTGGGAGTTGAAAGATGAGATTGTCGATAGTCATTCAAGAATGTCGTTTTGGACACACCGACATTTTTGAATGACTATTGACAGTATTTATCAAAATTAGGACTTATTAACTTGATTTTAAACTGACGAAATTAATAATAAATTAATTAGGAGAATAAGCGATAGAAATATTTTTTAAGCGAGGGTATTCGATTAAATCGATAGTAAACACTCCATCGTATGGGATAAGTTTATTTGATTTCAAAGATTTATTTTTTGTTTTATAGAGGCTAACTGTCATTTCGTCAGCACCACTTTCTACATAATACCCAGCTTCATTTCCTGTGATATGTAAAATAATTTTTAATTGATGGTCTTCAAGAAAAACTTCCTTTATTTCATGTTTCTTTAAGGTGAAAATTTCAGAATTTTTTGGAAGAACATCCTTAACAAAACTTATCGTAGGTTTTTTTGGATATAAAAGAAAAATGATAGTCCCAATAGCCACTAATAGTAATCCAGCCAAAATAACAGAGATCTTTTTTATCTTTTTTTTCTTTGTTAAATCATTATCCACGGCTTCCATTATTTTTTGATCTTCATTCAAAAGATAATCAAGAGATACACCTAAAACATTAGATATATCAATAATTGTTTGAATATCGGGATAATTTCTACCAATTTCCCAATTTGAAATCGCTGAACGACTTACATTTAACTGTTCAGCCAAATCCGCTTGGGTCAAATTCATTTTCTTCCTTTCTTGTTTTAACAGTTTTCCAAATTCCATAAAAACCTCCTATATTTCTTTTTCCTTTTTAATTATATTTAAACATAAAAAGAGGTACAATTAGTCAGAAATTGTGGAATATGACTATTATCATGATGTCACAGATTGTGACTTCATACAATCGAGATAACCAAGTTTTTGTAAACGATTTCAAAAGACGGAAAATAACAAAGCTGATATTTATGTAAAATGAATCAATTTTTAGGAGACTATTTTATAAATATGTAATACTTGTTCTAATCATATGATTAGCATTAAATAAACGAAGACGTCCATACGCCATTTTCTCTCTATTTTTTAGGTTGACACAATTAAGTTTTAAGAATATACTCTAAACGAATTGAATATTTCTTCGGGGCAGGGTGTAATTCCCGACCGACGGTGACGAGTTTACTCGAAGTCCGTGACCCACATTTTTGTGGTTGAGCCAGTGAGAATCTGGCACCGACAGTTAAAGTCTGGATGGGAGAAGAAAAATCGACTGAAGATCGGTTTTATTTGTATTAAAATCGATTATCTTTAGGTTTATTTAGTTATGCCCTGTGATTAATTTCGCAGGGCTTTTTTTGTTGAAAGGGGGAATTGATATGCACCAGTCTTTCATGATGGCTGCGATTGAAGAGGCAAAAAAAGGAAAGGGAAATACCTTTACCAATCCATTAGTTGGAGCAGCGATTGTAAAAGAAGGAAAGCTACTCTCACTAGGTGCCCATTTACAATATGGCGAGTCCCACGCTGAAGTAAATGCTATTCAAAATTGTGATTCCCCCGAAGAACTGTTTAATTCAACTCTATATGTTACCTTAGAACCTTGTAACCACCAAGGGAAACAGCCGCCTTGTACGCAAGCTATTATTCAGTCTGGTATCTCAACGGTAGTCATAGGTCAACTTGACCCAAATCCTTTAGTAGCAGGAAAAGGGAAAGAATTTCTACAAAAGCATGGGATCAAAGTAATTGTAGGTGTGGAAGAAGAGAAATGTAGAGCACTGAACCCTTTTTATAACCATTTTTTTGAAAGGGATCGTCCCTATATCACATTAAAACAAGCTATTACACTAGATGGAAAGATTTCTTTAAAGGAAGGTTCGCGGTACTCAATAACAGGTACAGAGGCAATCTCAAGAGTACGGAAAGAGCGAGGAGAACATCAAGGAATCGTAGTGGGAAGCGAAACCGTTCTAGTTGATAACCCTATTTTGTTGCCTGATATCGTAACTAACTTTCCACCAGTGCGCATTGTTTTGGATCGTAGAGGGCGGATTCTTAAAAATCCTAAACTCAATCTTTTTCAAACGACAACAAATCCAGTCTGGATATTTACGGAAAACCCTAAGCTAAAGGAGCTGTTTCCCCATGTAACTATTTTTTATACGCCTAAGTTTTCTTTTACCTTCTTTATTGAGACCATGAGAAAAAGAGGTGTTCAGTCGCTGTATATAGAAGGTGGAGCGAAAATTCATGATGCTTTTTTAGCAGAAAATCTCTGGGATGAAGTCATCAGTTATATTGCGCCCAAACTTTTTGGTGGAAACAGTCCGATGTCCTTTCATAGTGAACGTTTAGTTTCTAAAGAACAACAATTAGTATTTTTGGAAGTTGAACAGCTTGGAAAAGACATTCGAGTTAGGGGGAAACGAAAGCAATGTTCACAGGATTAATCGCCGAGCAAGGAAAAGTCAAAGAAATTAGACGAAACCAACAAATGATCCAACTCACTTTCCAAGCTTCAAACAGTATACTAAGTGATTACAAAATTGGAGATAGCATGGCAGTCAATGGCGTGTGTTTAACTGCTATTGAGGTTTCAAGCACATTTTTTAAAGCTGAAATAATGCCTGAAACTTTTAAACGGACTACTTTCTCCACCGTAAAAGTTGGAGAGAGGGTAAATCTAGAACGAGCAGTTTTGATGACACAACGCTTTGAAGGACATTTTATTTCGGGACATATTGATACTGTTACAAGATTGATCAAGAAAATAGAGAATCAAAACGCATTAATTTTGACGTTTGCTTATCCAACCAAATATGCAGGTGAAATCATTCCGCAAGGATCAATTGCAATTAATGGAGTAAGTTTAACGGTTACGGAAACAACAACAGCAAGCTTTTCTGTTAGCCTGATTCCACATTCTAAATCCTTAACAAATCTGGGGAATTTAGGTGTAGGACATCTTGTGAATATAGAAACGGATATCGTTGGGAAATATGTAAAGGCACAGAGAAATAAATTTGAGATGTACAAGGAGAAGGACTTATTATGAGGAATATTACTGAAGCAATAAAGACCTTGAAAAAGGGCGGATTAATCATTGTAGCTGATGATGAAGATAGAGAATCAGAAGGAGATTTGGTTGGTTTAGCCGAATATGTGACACCTGAGGCAGTAAATTTCATGACCAAATTTGGTCGAGGATTAATCTGTGCGCCAATATCGAAGAAGATTGCGCAACACTTATCTTTAGAAGAAATGACAACTCATAATACTGATGCGTTTGGTACAGCTTTTACGATTAGTGTGGATCATAAACATACGAAGACTGGTATTTCAGTATTTGATCGAGCTACTTCCATTAAAGCATTGGCTGATCCTCATTCGAAAACAAGTGATTTTCTTAGACCAGGACATATTTTTCCTTTGATTAGTGTAGATGGTGGAACGCTTATACGTCGAGGACACACCGAAGCTGCAATTGATTTAGCCAAATTAGCTAATAGTGTAGAGGCTGCTTATATTTGTGAGATTCTGAAAGAAGATGGAACGATGGCAAGAATGAAAGATCTGACCCGTTTATCTGAAGAATGGCAATTACCCTTAATTACGATTGATGAGTTGGTAAATTATTTAGAAGAAAATAGTCATATAACCGTAAATTTACCAACAGATTATGGTGATTTCAAATTGACTATTTATGAAGACGGAGAAAAACGGGAGCATCTATTGTTAACAAAGGGAGATATTCAAAATAGTCAGTTTCCTACATTAGTCCGAGTTCATTCGGAATGTCTAACTGGTGATGTCTTTGGTTCTCAGCGTTGCGATTGTGGGGAACAGTTACATGAAGCGATGAGAATGATCGAGGAAGAGGGGACTGGAGCTATTCTTTATCTTCGTCAAGAAGGCCGCGGAATCGGATTGAGGAATAAGTTAAAAGCGTATCAATTGCAGGAAAAAGGATTGGATACTTATGAAGCAAATACTGAATTGGGCTTTGCTCCGGATGAACGGGATTATCACTTTGCAGCAGAAATTTTAAAATCAATTGGTGTAACGTCCATTCGTTTACTTACAAACAATCCCGATAAAGTAATAGAGTTACAACAGGATGGAATTACGATTGTCGATAGGGTACCAATTGAAACCGTTCCGAAAAAGGAAAACCAAGCCTATTTAAAAACAAAAAAAGATAAGTTTCACCATTACTTATCAGTATAAAAATAAAGGAGCAAGAAAATGACAATTTTTGAAGGAAATTATTCTCCAAAGGATCTTCGAGTAGGAATTGTAGTCGCGCGTTTTAATGAATTTATCAATCAAAAATTATTACAAGGAGCATTGGATAATTTAAAAAGGCACGGTGTGAAAGAAGAACAAATTGATATTTATTGGGTACCAGGAGCTTTTGAAATTCCTTTTATTACCAAAAAGCTCAGCAAAAAGGACAGTTACGATGGGTTGATTACGTTGGGGACAGTTATCAGAGGTGCAACTACTCATTATGAATTGGTTTCCAATGAGGTAGCCAAAGGAGTCGCACATATTAACCTAGAGTCCAATATTCCAGTGATGTTCGGGGTATTAACCACGGAATCCATTGAACAAGCCATTGAACGAGCAGGGACGAAAGCAGGGAATAAAGGCAGTGAAGCTGCGCAAGGGTTAATTGAGATGATTTCTCTTTCACAACAAATTTAAGAATTCCTATTTTTTAGAGTATGATGAGTTTACTGTGTAAATAGCATTCTTCAGTTTACTAAATGTAACAAACGTAAATATTAATCTTAGTATGTTTTGCTTGAAATAGATACATTAAAGCGACCACCTAAAGTTAGAGCCAAAATCTAACTTTAGGTGGTCGCTATACAAATTGACACTATTTTTTTGAGGGTATTTTTTTGAATCGCTCTTTTAAACGAGTTGGTAACAAGAAACTTAAAAGAGTAAAAGGTATCGATACAATGTACCAAAAAATCGTTCGGCCAATCCCATAGCGTTGGTAAAGTTTTTGCAACATCAAATGGAGTAGCACTAACCCAGCGAATAAACTACTATAAAGGAACCAAGGATTATCGAGATGTGAGAGCGTCCTTAACGACATGATCATTGCAGGGTAAAAATAAAAGAAACCAGCAACTAAAGTGACTCGCCAATTTTTGGTGAAAGTACTGAGATTCAATAGAAAGAAAAGCGCAGATAAAATGATACCTAGAGGAGGAAAAAGGCTGATTAAAAAAGCATAAATGGCTCCCCATAGAATCATTCCGGGACCTTTGATCAGTGCAACTAGCAGAATCAAGCTAAACAACAAAAGCAACTGTTGAGTGAAAGTAGCAAGAATGAATGTCCCGAACAAAATCAGCGTGAACCAATGCCAAAGTGATTGTTGTTGTGATTTTCTGGAAATGGCAAAATGATCCTTTAGGAAAGATGCCAGTTTTGGGTAAGAACGATTAAATTCCATAATTGGTCCTCCTTTATCTAACCTACATTAATTATAATTGAGGTGAATGGAGGATTCATAGGTCTAAGGTGGTATCTTTCAATAAATTTACTGAAAAAAATGATGGTAAAACAAAATATTCTCCGTTATACTGAAAATTATATTAAAAACTGCGGGGAAAAGGGGAATGTGAATGAAAGGCAAGTTAAAACGAGAGATCAACTTATTTGGCGCATTAGCAACTGTTATGGGAACTGTAATTGGGGCAGGAGTTTTCTTTAAAACAGCGGCTGTTACGGCAAGTACACAATCGACTAGTTTGACCTTATTGGCATGGCTATTAGGAGGATTTTTAACGATCTGTGCTGGTCTAACGGTAGCTGAGTTGGCAACTGCGATCCCAGAAACGGGTGGTGCAGTCAAATATATTGAAGCCGCTTATGGAAAATTACCGAGCTTTTTACTGGGTTGGTCCCAAAGCTTGATTTATTTTCCAGCGAATATTGCGGCGCTTTCGATTATTTTTGCGACACAAATGACGAACTTATTACAAATATCTACGGATTATCTTCTATTAATTGCGATTATTACTGCTATTTCTGTTACTGGTTTGAATTTACTAGGAACAAAAGTGGGTACGACTGTCCAGTCTGCGACACTGATTATCAAATTGATTCCATTAGCTGTCATCGTTATTTGGGGACTGTTGACACCAGGTAGTGGAACGATCCAACTATTCCCATTCGAAGCAGGGAAAGATGTGTCTTTTGCAGAAGGCTTAAGTAGTGCTTTACTAGCAACTTTATTCGCTTATGATGGCTGGCTTGGTGTCGGCGCAATGGCGGGGGAAATGAAACGTCCCGAAAAAGATTTACCTAAAGCAATTATTTTAGGGTTAAGTTTTGTAACAGTGGTTTACTTATTGATCAACTTTGTTTTCTTAAAAACTCTGCCAATTGATCAGATTGCAGGTAACCTTAATGCAGCATCTGATGCATCAGCGGTTATTTTTGGAAATATCGGTGGAAAGATCGTGACGATCGGTATCTTGATTTCTGTTTATGGGGCACTGAATGGGTACACGTTGACCGGAATCCGTATTCCTTATGCGATGGCTTTGGAAGGTGAGTTACCTTTTAGTAAACAGTTAACGAAATTATCAAAAAAATTCACAGTGCCATATGTTCCAGCACTTTTTCAATTAGTGATTGCGTGCATTATGATGAGTTTAGGTTCATTCGACTTTTTAACTGATATGCTAATTTTTGTTATGTGGCTGTTTAGCTTATTGATATTTATCGGTGTATTTGTTTTAAGAAAAAAACAACCAGACTTACCAAGACCATACAAAGTACCTTTGTATCCCGTGATTCCATTGATTGCAATCTTTGGCGCTGTCTTTATTTTAGGGATGACTTTATTTACTCAAACAGCTTTGGCAATGATCGGGATCGTTGTCACATTACTAGGTATCCCAGTGTATTATTACAAGAAAAAACAAGACGAGCGTTAATTTAATAGTCATGTAAAAGGACTTAAGAGAGGAAACTTGCTTAAGTCCTTTTATTTACAACTAGAAATTTGCATTTCAATAAATTTGACCTGATTTTTGTCTTTCCTACTTCTGCCATAGCCACTTATATGCTAAAGTAATGAAGAAAAGGAGCGATAAAAAATGATATTTGATTCTCATACCCATTTGAATGCGGAACAATTTAATGATGATATTCCTGAAACTATTGAACGGGCCAAAGAGTTGGGCGTGACAAAAATGGCGGTAGTAGGTTTCGATACCCCAACGATCGAAAAATCATTACAGCTTAGTCACGATTATTCAAACATATATAGTATTATTGGTTGGCATCCTACTGAAGCAGGAAGTTATACTAAAGACATTGAGAAAAAATTACAAGAGCAATTAACGATGCCGAAAGTGGTAGCGTTAGGTGAAATCGGCTTAGATTATTACTGGATGGAAGATCCGAAAGAAGTGCAAGCTGAAGTTTTTCGTAGACAAATTGCGATTGCGAAAGAAATGAATCTGCCGATCAGTATCCATACCAGAGAAGCGTTAGCAGATACTTATCAAATTTTAAAAGAAGAAGATATTCGTGATATTGGTGGAATCATGCACAGTTTTAGTGGCGATTTTGAATGGGCCAAACGATTTCTTGATTTAGGAATGCACATTTCATTTAGTGGGGTCGTGACTTTCAAAAAAGCGCAAGATGTTCAAGAAGCAGCCGCACATGTTCCACTCGATCGATTGCTAGTAGAAACGGATGCGCCTTACTTAGCTCCAGTACCTTATCGTGGGAAACGAAACGAGCCAGGTTATACCCGTTATACAGTTGAAAAAATAGCCGAATTACGCAATCTTCCGGTAGAAGAAGTGGCGCTCCAAACTTGGAAAAATGCTCATCGTCTATTTAGGATCGCTGAAAATGACTAAATTAAAAATCCAAGAAATTGTAGTCGTTGAGGGAAAAGACGATACTAGAAGACTCCAAGAAGTAGTCGACGTCGACACGATCGAAACGATTGGTTCAGCGATCAATGATGAAATACTCATGCAGATTGAACATGCGCAGGAAACACGTGGTGTAATCATCTTTACTGATCCTGATTTTTCGGGCGAGAAAATCCGCAAGACGATCATGGAAGTCGTTCCTCAGGCAAAACATGCTTTTTTACCCCGTCAACAAGCACGTCCCAAAAAACAAGGAAGTCTTGGCGTTGAGCATGCTAGTGATGAGGCCATCTTAGAAGCATTGAAAAAAGTAATCACCCCATCTTTTGAGGAAGACGAAACGGAAATTACTAGACAAGTGCTGATTTCTCATGGTTTAATAGCGGGAGCGCAAGCAAAAGAAAAACGTGAAAAATTAGGGGACGAATTAAGAATTGGTTATACCAATGGGAAACAACTGGAGAAGCGTTTAAAAATGTTTCGGATCACACCAGAAGAATTTGCCCAAGCAATGAAAAAAGTGGAGGAACAACATGAGTGAACAGCGTGATATTGCGACACCTTCTAGAACAAAAGAAATCTTATTGAAACATGGATTTTCATTTAAAAAAAGTTTAGGTCAAAATTTTTTGACAGAGCCAAATATCTTAAGAAAAATCGTGGAAACTGGCGAAATCGATCAACAAACAAATGTCATCGAAGTTGGTCCAGGTATTGGAGCGTTGACGGAACAACTAGCACGTAATGCCAATCAAGTCGTTGCCTTTGAAATCGATGATCGCTTGATTCCTGTGTTAAAAGATACGTTAGCTCCTTATCCTAATGTGACTGTTGTTCATCAAGATATTTTAAAAACTAATTTAGATCAGGCAGCAACAACCTATTTTGAACAAGATTTACCGATCAAAGTTGTTGCAAATTTACCTTATTATATTACGACACCGATCATGATGCATTTTTTAGAATCAGATCTGCAAGTAGAAGAAATGGTTGTGATGATGCAAAAAGAAGTCGCTGACCGTATTTCTGCTAAGCCTGGTACAAAAGCATATGGCTCATTATCAATCGCTGTACAGTATTATATGGAAGCATCTGTTGCTTTCATCGTACCTAAGACTGTTTTTGTTCCACAACCGAATGTCGATTCAGCTATCTTGAAACTAACCAGAAGAAAGCAACCAGCTGTAGCGGTTACTGATGAAAAGGCATTTTTCCGATTGACAAAAGCAGCGTTTCAGCAACGAAGAAAAACATTATGGAATAACTTACAATCTTCATATGGCAAAGATGAAGCAACGAAAGCTTGGTTAACGACTAGTTTAGAAAAAGCTAACATCGATCCTAAACGTCGTGGAGAAACCCTCTCATTAGCTGAATTTGCTGCATTAAGTAATGCAATGGAAGAGCTGAGCGAGAAAAACTAAGTTCTAATCTAATTCAATAAAGAAAGTAAAACGCCTAAAAGTCTAGCATACTAACTTTTAGGTGTTTTGTTTATCTAAGTCCAATAAAATGAGTTGGATGGTCATCACTAATTGAAAAATAAGTAAATGACTACTGTAACCCGATTCCTGTAATCTCAGTTTAAGATCATAATCGTTCATGTATTTAAGAATGGCTAACGGTTTAGACCGAAAAATAGTTTCTTATGAAAATAAATTTTTTTAGAATAAAACGATACTATAATCATAAATGAACACGATGAATTTTCAGAACTTATTTTGATTACTAAGGAGAAAGAAGGGTGAGTTAATGAACAAAATGAACCAATCGATTGTTTTGGGGTTAACATTGATTACCGTTGGCGGATCAATTGCCCCTGTTACCAATGTATTTGCTTCAGAAAAAGCTACGAACTTTACCGCCACAAACGAATTTGACAAATACTACAACGATTTATCAAATGAAAAGAAAGCAGAATTTGAACGTTTAGTATCCGGTGCTCACTTATCCCAAGTGGAGCAATTACAAATATTAAAAGAAAAATACGAGTCCGATAGACAACCAAATCCTCGCTGGAAAATTGCCGTCATTAAAAAGATAGCCAAATGGTTAGTAGCTAAAACAGGTGAAAAAACGGTAAGTGATGTTACTAATTACTTATTCGAATGGCAAGATAATTTAGAACAAGGTGCAGAAAATTGGTTAGTGAATCATGGGTGGAATAGAACCGCAGCTCATTGGACTGTTAAGACTGCTAGCTTCATTTTCTTATAGGGATGAGTGTAAGAAAATGAAAGGAACAAAGAGACTGATTTTTTGGGGACTGACACTATTTTTTTGTGTATCTAATTTCATTAGATTATTCGTTCATGATGATTTTGGAAAAACAGTAAGAGTTTATTTCAGGGATGTTCCTGCCTATCTAAAAGTAATTTTTTTTATCGTGTTCATACTGTTGTTTTGGTGGAGCTATCCTTATAAAAAAGAAAAAAATTTTTTTGATTGAAGTAAAACAACCAAATATAAACCTGTCATAAACTTCAGTGAGGGTGGACGGGTTTATTTTTGTATTAAAATCAGCAACCATTAAAATGGACTATATTTCAAGAGGGTGAGCCCAGTGTATCTCGTTGTTTTAGTGTGTATACCTTAGGGTAGGGAATTAGAATGATACTGGGGCTAAATAGGGTTCCAGGAAATATTGTTGTTGACATGTACATAGGGCGTACTTCTTTTTTGTATTTATCTTTCATCTACATAGACAAAAATTGAAGGAGATGATGTAGCTAGCAGAGACTGTAGTTTAAAACATATTTCTTGTATAAGCTTCATTCAAAATTTACTTTATCTGGTGTCGGATAATTGAATACATGAAAAAGGCTCATTCAACATTTTTCTGATCGATGTGTCTTGACACATCTTGTTGTTAAAGTTAAAATAAGACATCATAAAGGTGTCAAGACACATTAGGAGAGAAAAAAATGAAAAAAAAATCAGTACGATCCCTGACTATTTCTGCCTTGTTGATAGCTATGGGGGTTATTATTCCAATGGTTATGCCAAAAATCATGATTCCACCTGCTTCTTTTACTTTGGCTTCTCATGTACCCATATTTATTGCGATGTTTTTTTCACCAGGAATTGCGATTACCGTTGCTTTGGGTACAACATTTGGCTTCTTTTTGACCACACCAGTAATTATTGCGCTGCGTGCATTATCTCATTTGATTTTTGCAGTGATTGGTTCTTGGTATTTGCAAAAGAAACCAGAAATCGTTTTAAAAAATGGCCAATTTACTTTAGCCAACTGGCGCTTCCAAAGTTTCAATTTTGTGATAGGTATCATTCATTCGATTGCGGAAATGTTAGTGGTTAGTGTCTTTTTCTTTGTAGGGAACATGCCAGAAACTTATTATTCTGAAGGCTATTTTTATACAGTCTTTATCCTAATGGGGATTGGTGGGTTGATCCATAGTTTAGTCGATTACAATATTGCTTATTTTGTAGCCGGAACATTGAGCAAATACTTTGATATTCCAGTTTTCACTAAAGCTAAGCAAGTAAGTCAGAAGACACCTTCAACGAAATCAATCAAGAAAATGGCTTGAAAAAAGTACCATTATCAATCAGTTTTTCCTCTTTAACTAGAGATAACTCCTTTAAAATGAATAAGCCGAAAGTGCTGTGTATGAACACAGCACTTTCGGCTTATTTGTTATAGTTCTAGCTTTTGGCATAGTTTCTGCTAAAACTTACATCAAAAGCTGATTTTTTAATTTTTATGGCAATCCGATCACTTCTTCAGTTGATTTGTCAAAGAAATGTCCTTTGCTGATATTGAATGCTAAGTCGACCATTTCCCCTGGTTTATGGAAGTCACGTGCATCGACTTTTGAAATAAATTCAGTTGTACCTGTTCGGGTATAAAGCATGGTTTCTGCACCTAACAATTCTGATACAACAACTTCTGAATGAACAACTGCTTCGGGTTGTGCTTCTAACACCACTTGTTCACTGTGGATATCTTCAGGGCGAATACCAAAAACAACTTCTTTCCCTTCATAGCCTTTTTCAACTAAGACTTTGTTTTTTCCTTCAGGGATTTTTAATTTTAAGCCATGACCGTCACTGATTACTCCATTGTTTAAAGTAACGTTGAAGAAGTTCATTGCGGGTGAACCGATAAAGCCTGCGACGAACATATTGACTGGTGTGTCATACACTTCTTTTGGCGTACCGATCTGTTGGATAAAGCCATCTTTCATGATAACGATACGATCTGCCATCGTCATTGCTTCTGTTTGGTCGTGGGTTACATAGATGGTTGTTGTTTCTAAACGTTGATGGAGTTTGGCGATCTCAGCACGCATCGCTACCCGTAATTTTGCATCTAAGTTTGATAATGGTTCATCCATCAAGAAAACTTTTGCATCACGAACGATGGCACGTCCTAAAGCAACCCGTTGACGTTGGCCACCTGAGAGAGCAGCAGGTTTACGTTTCAAATATTCAGTAAGCCCTAAAATTTCAGCAGCATTTTCTACCCGTTTTTTGATGTCTGCTTTGTCATACTTTCTCAACTTCAACCCAAAAGCCATATTGTCAAATACAGTCATGTGTGGGTATAACGCATAGTTCTGGAATACCATAGCGATATCACGATCTTTTGGTGCTACATCGTTCATCACTTTACCGCCGATGCTTAATTCTCCTTCCGAGATATCTTCTAGCCCAGCAATCATTCTTAATGTAGTTGATTTTCCACAACCAGAAGGTCCAACAAAGACAATAAATTCACGATCTTCGATTGCTAAGTTAAAATCCGTTACGGAATAATTTTCTGCGTTGTCATATTGTTTGTATACATGTTTCAGTGCCATTTCTACCATGATTCATTCCACGCTTTCTGTTTAGTTTTAATGTTGAATTAAGTATAAATGAAAGCGTTATCTATGCTCAATGGCAACTTGAACAAGAATTGATTGTCTTTTTGGGCAATATGCTACACCTTGAGGTAAAATAGAGAGTAGGAACAAGATGTTGAGAGAGGAAAGGATGATCAATATGAAAATTGCTTTAATAGCTCATGACCGCAAAAAGCCCTTGATGATCAAGTTGACAACCGCATATAAGGCAATCCTGGAAAAACATGAATTATTCGCAACTGGGACAACAGGTGGTAAAATCACCGAAGCAACTGGCTTAAAAGTCCATCGCTTTAAATCCGGTCCTTTAGGTGGTGACCAACAAATTGGTGCAATGATCTCAGAAGATCAATTAGACCTCGTGATTTTTCTGCGAGATCCGTTGGCTGCACAGCCTCATGAACCGGATGTGACTGCACTGATCCGCTTATCGGATGTTTACGAAATTCCTTTAGCAACTAATATTGGAACAGCAGAAGTACTGTTGCGAGGACTAGAAGCTGGCTTTCTGGATTTCCGTACTGTAGTTCATGAGTTAGAAAATCGACCGTTGTCTCTGGAATAAAATTCGTTATTTGCTATTGATCGTCCATTTATGTTCGTTGAATGTGTGATTTTTCACGAACATGAATTACTTTTTATTCGGGAATGTATGTTTTTTTATTTACAGTCGTGTGTGATCTATGCTATAGTTTTGCTGGGAATGACTTCCCAAAAATAAACAGAGTAGAAAATAAAGCGTTAAGTGCTGAGAGGATGGGATGTTGCCTCTTTGACGAAGGACAAGTTGTTCGCGGTTTTATTTTCGCATTCGCTGCATGTAGGATGTAGCAGCTCTTAAAGGAGATGCTAAGAAATGAAGAAAAATCGGTTAGACGCACGCATGATCGCTATCATGGGATTGTTGATTGCTTTGATGGTCACTTTATCCCGTTTGGTATCGATCGAAACCCCTTTTGTGAAGATCAGTGTCACATTTATTCCACAAATGATCATGGGGATTTTATTTGGCCCGTTTTGGTCTGGAATTGGGGGTGTATTAGCTGACTTAGTAGGAATGGCGTTATTTTCAAAAACAGCTTTCTTTATTGGCTTTACTTTAAATGCCTTTATCGAAGGAGCAATTTATGGTTTCTTTTTTTACCGAAAAGAGATTACTTGGAAAAATTCGCTATTAGCTACACTTTCGGTCACGCTGATCATTAATTTGCTATTGACTCCTTTGTGGCTAGCGATGATGTATCATGTTCCATTATTTAGTTGGATCGTCTGGGCACCAAGGTTATTAAAAACAGTCGTTTGGATTCCTATTCAAACCATTGCGATGTATTACGTCGGACGTAGTATTCCATACAAAAAGATTTTAAAAAGTATGACTCTTCACGCAAAATAGTCAACTCAGAAACCAAAGAAGCAACCTTCCCATCCCAGAAGGTTGCTTCTTTTGCTTATTTATTGTAAGAAAGGAGACGTTTATTTCTATAAAATAGTGAACAACGATTGAAAGAGATGATATATGGCCATACCACCTAGAATACTACTGATGATGGTCAAAAGGATTGTGACACTTTTAGAGGGCTTTGTTAATGAAAGATAGTAATAGGCAAGCCCAATTTGAAGATTGAAGTAGAAAATAGCACTTCCAGATCTAAAATTAGGGAAAAGTGTCATAATAATATTTATACACAGTGATATCTTTAACAATTCTTTGTACCAATTTTTTTTAGCCATTTAGGATAAACTCCTCGATTGCTTTTTCATTTTTAAGGCCAATTATTCGATCAATAACTTTCCCATCCACAATTTTTATTATGGCCGGGATAGAATTAATTCCTAAGCTGTCAGCCATTATTTCCAACTTATCCTCATTCTCTTTACGAGCGTTATCTGTATTATAATATCCCATAGATTGGTGCTGGTTGTTTAGTACTTTTCGCAAAATAGGCTCAAATTCTTTACATTGGGGGCATGTAGGTCTCCCTACATAAACAAATAAAGTATCCTTTCCATTCATTATTTTTTCTAAAGAAATACTATCCACTTCATATAAACCTTCTTTAGATGTTGCCATTTGAGTATAGACATATAAAATAGTAGGTAAACTAAAAATAATTAAAATGAAACACATCAATTTTTTTGGATTAATATTTATCATAAACACAACCAGTTTATAATTTAAAACATGCGACTACTCCACCGATGGCACCACCAGCAAGAGCGACAAAACCTGTTATACAAGCAGCGCATACTAATGGAACTGCAAGACAAGCAGCAGCACATGTAGGGGCAATGATGTTAGCAACTGCACGGCTTATTCCTAAAACAATTGCTAGACAGGCTGCTTTTTCAGCCATTCCACGGGCTTGCTTCAAATGAAGAAACTCACTTTGAACTTCTTGTAACTGTTTTTTCAATTCATTATTTGGTATAAATTTATCTTCAAGAATTTGGTGAGTCATTTCTTCGCCATTGGAAAATGTTCTAATTTCGAAAGTATCTTTTTCTGATTGAGTGATCAAAGATTCTTGGACTCCCTTAATGTTGTACATCATATCAAAGATTACCGTAACACTGCTGAATAGATTATAGTGTTCATTTGTGATTGGTACAGTCAATGAATAATAATCTTTATTTTCTCCATTTTCACTTATAATTTGTAACGCTGTAGCATTGTCCAATGTTAAATATTTTTCTGAAACATGTAATTGAATAGTAGAGTCAAGTTTAGATGAAAATACGTCCATTAGTTTGTTTTTTTCTTTCGAGCTAATTTCTTTTGCTGTTTCAGACAAAATGACCATATTTTTAACGATTGATGTAGCTTCTTTCGAATTTATACCAGGGACCGTCACTGGATTACTTTCAAAATAGGTACTAATCGTTTGTGTCACTGGCACATAGTCAGTCTCTTGAATCATCTCTGCATTGACAATCATAGAAAAGTTAGGAATGATAAAGGAAGCTAGAGTTATAACAGCAATAAGACTTATAATGAATTTGTTTTTTAACATATTTTTTTAATTCCTTTAGATGATCCAGTTTAAGTAAAAAATAGTTACTCTTAGTCGTGTGAATTCTTACATAACATTTCTTTTTTGTACTTTGCAGTAAAATAAGCACTTTGTAACAATTTAGTGAATAAAACATAATCACCAAATAACTATATTCACAAATCTCCTGATATTTTCTCCTTTACTATTATTTAAAGCGCTTTTATTAATTGTATCCATAGTATAGAATGAAAACGAGTATATTATTTTATATGGTATCAATAGTCACATTGAATTTAAAAAAGGAAGTGAACGAAGAATGGAAATTCATGAATTACTACGTAAATTTCGAAAGGAAAGGGGGTTATCTCAAAAAGAGTTAGCACATAAAATAACTTCTAGAGAATCTTTAGTAAAATACGAAAGTGGTAAAAATCAGATTCCATTGATTCCTTTATTAGCTTTTTTAAAAAAGATGAACATTGAGTTAGACGAATGTTTATTTTATTTAAATAAAATAAACGGAAATCATCCAAGACAAAAGTTAAATCAGCTACTTAGTCAATTGGAAGATGTCAAGTTACCAATTGACGACCGATTAAGAAATTTAGAATTAGATATCAAAAAAACAAAAAGCATTGTTGATAAGCGGAATTATCTAATAGCTAAAGGCTATCAATGGCATTTACTACCGAATGATGAAAGAAAGTTTACCCTACATGATAAGGTTTATATCAAAGCGATCATGAACCATCTAGAAAAAGTAGCAGAATATGGTCGTTTTGAAATAGTCACATTTACTTCACTGGCTTTTCTTTTTACAACAGAATTTATTCAAATGCAAGCTTCGAAAGTAGAAAGAATGGGTGATAACGAAAATTTTCTCTCTTCACTTTGCACGTTGTATCATGTTCTCTTTCTTTTAATGCTAGAAAGAAAAGAAAGCGGCTATTCAAAAGAATATCTAGAAAAATTAAAGATGGTTCGAGGTAGACTAGTGACACCACAAAAAACAGAGGTACACGAAAGGTTTGACGATTTGCTACTGAATAGCTTGGTCGAGCGTACAGCTAATCCTAAGCAATTAACAGATTTTTTTATGGGGATTAGGTTAATTGGTGCAACTCAACTTGAAGAGGAGTTTCTTTTAGCTTTAAAAAAATATGAGAGACTTTATGGTCTTTCTCTTTTACCTTCAATTATAGAATAAAAACCGTTGGTAGTAAGGAAGTTTTGGACAGCTAAGCTATTTAAAGATGAGCTAGGGATGAAATGTTTTGCTTTTGTTTTTTTATGAAGAAGTATAGTTTTGATAACCATTTACATATAAAGTGAGTCATGTCGCAAAGACGTTGTTCATGTTTTAGGAGTGAATGAATAGGTTCTTTTAATGCTTTTCTCTAATAAAATAATAACTGTCCCACAAAAGTTAGTGAAAAACTAGCTCTTGAGGGACAGTTACACTGATTTATTACAACTACTTTTTGATTGAGTTAACTATTTTTAGTAAACTGCGCTTGATATAGTTGATGGTAGTACCCGTCTTTTTGTAGTAATTCATCGTGGGTACCCATCTCAACGATGGCGCCTTGCTCCATGACTAAGATTTGATCGGCATTTTTGATTGTCGATAAACGGTGGGCAATCACAAAGCTCGTTTTGCCTTCCATCATTGTTAAAAAGGCATCTTGAATTTTCTTTTCCGTCAAAGTATCGACTGAACTAGTTGCTTCATCTAGGATCAACATAGGAGGGTTGCTGATCATTGTACGGGCGATCGTTAACAATTGTCTTTGTCCGTCAGAGATTTTCAGTCCTTGTCCGCCGATTTTTGTTGCTAACTTTTCAGGCAAGCGTTCCACAAATTCATACATATACGAAGCTTTGAGTGCTTGATTGATTTCTTCATCACTAGCATCTGGATTGCCATACTGTAGATTTTCTTTTAACGTACTGTCAAAGAGCCAAGTATCTTGTAAAACCATTCCAAAGCTTTTTCGCAAGCTATCTCTTTGGATATCTCGAATATCATACCCGTCGATCGTAATAGTTCCACCTGTCGCATCATAAAAACGCATCAACAGGTTAACTAACGTGGATTTACCAGCACCAGTCTTACCTACAATCGCAATCGTTTGCCCTGGTTTAGCAATAAAACTGAAATTTTCGATCAATCGTTGACTTGGTTCATAAGAAAAGGATACATGATTGAACGCTACTTCACCTTTGATTGTTGCTGGATTCAACGCATAAGCATTAGGTTCATCTGGCGTTTCTTCGGGTTGATCGATGAGTTCAAAGGCACGTTCTAATCCAGAAAAAGCGGTTTGGATCTGTGTCGTGATTCCAGAAAGTTCAATAAACGGTTTAGAAAACTGACTAGAATAGATCGTGAAACTAGAGATCACACCGACTGTAATGGCTGAGCCACTTCTTAATGCTAGTAAACCACCAACTAATCCAATCGAAAGATAAGCCAAGTGATCCACAAAACGAGAAGAAGGATTCGTCAAAGAAGAAGAAAATTGGGCACGTTGTCCTTTTTGATAAAGATCAGTGTTCAATGCTTGGAATTGTCGTTGATTCATTTCTTCTTGTTGAAAGGCTTTGACGATTTTCTGATTCCCGATCCGTTCGGTAACAAAGCCAGAGATATTCCCGATAATCTTTTGTTGATTGTCAAAGTCGTTTTGTGATGCACGGGCAACGATCCAACTCACAAGAAAAATGATCGGTGTGGAGCAAATCACGACGAGTGTCAATAACGGGCTAAGGCGTAACATAAATATAAAAGACAAGACGATGATAGCCACGCCGGCAAACATTTGGTTAAAAGCCGCAGAGATCGCAATGGAAATATTATCCATATCGTTGGTAAAACGACTAACGATATTCCCGTGTGAATTTTGATCGTAGTAACGAAGCGGTAATTTATTCAAACGTGCAAAGGCATCTTTTCTTAATTTTGCTACGGAAAGATAAGCCAAGCGATTACTTAAGACTTGGATCAGCCATTGACTGATCACGTTGATCAATACGATCCCGCCAAATAATAATAAGAGGTGGAACAATTGAGCAAATCGAACTTGATCTGCGCCGATCATTTGGTCAATACTTTGACCAATCTGTAAAGTCATTACCACAGTAGCGATCCCGTTGATGATCCCTAAAAGGATCGCAAACCAGATATCTTTTGAATAGGCTGTAAGGTAAGGAACGAATCGTTTGAGGGTTTTCCAGGATAATTTTTTTGTTTTCATCTTATTCTTCCTCCTGTGATGCGACGATTTCGCGATACTCAACGGAATCCTTCAATAAATCTTCATGTTTCCCTTGCGCAACGATCTTTCCTTGATCCATCACGAGGATCTTATGTGCTTCTTGAATCGAGCGGATTCGTTGAGAAATAATAATGACTGTCGTATCTAGTGAGGTTTGTAATGCTTTTCTTAAGTTAAGATCGGTTTGATAATCTAACGCGCTTAAAGAATCATCTAAAATCAATAATTCAGGTTTGGCAATTAACGCACGTGCAATCGTTAGCCGTTGTTTTTGACCGCCAGAAAAGTTTTTTCCGTTTTCCATTACCTTTGTTTCTAATCCTTTAGGAAGTTGTCGAACAAACTCTTCTGCTTGAGCAATTCTAAGAGCTTCCCAACATTCTTCATCTGTGGCATCTTCTTTTCCCCATTGAAGGTTTTCACGGATGGTTCCAGTGAATAGAACAGCGGTTTGAGGAACTTGTGAGATTTGGCTTCTTAAAGGATCAAGTTTCCATGAGCGAACATCCACGTCATCAAAAGCGACGGAACCTGCGCTGACGTCATAGAAACGTGGAATCAATTGAGTTAAGGTTGTTTTTCCGCTACCGGTTGGTCCAATGATCCCCAAAACCGTGTTTCGTTTCAAAGCAAAAGTAATGTCTTGTAAAGATAATCCTGACTTTTCAGTATAACGAAAGTCGACATGTTCAAATTGAACGATATTTTCGGATTGGAAATTCGGTGTCAAGGCATCTTCTGCATCTGTCAGTGTAATGTCAGTTTCTAGGACTTCTTTGACCCGATTACCTGAAGCTTCGGCCCGGGTAAAGATAACGACCAGGTTAGATACGACGATCAATGCCAGTAACATTTGATTCATGTAATTGATCAACGCAAGGACTTGACCTTGTTGCAAATGTCCGATATTGACTTTGATCCCACCAACAGTCAATAAACAAATAATACCGATATTCATGATCAATGTGGTAGCCGGTGATAAGAGAGCTGAGATATTTGAAACACGTAAGTAGTTTTTAGCTAATTCATCGGTGTCCTCATCAAAAGTATCAATTTCTGTTTTTGTGCGGGAGAATGCTCGAATTACACGAACACCGCTAAGATTTTGACTAACCGTTTCATTTAAACGATCCAGTTTTTCTTGGACTTTTTGGTACAGTGGAATTGTTTTTTTGATGATAAAGTATAAAATGATTGAAAAAATCGGTAGGATAGCTAAGAAAAACAAGCCGATTTCCCAGTCAATCACAAAAGCCATGACGACTGAACCGATACTTAGAAATGGCGCACGGATCAATAAACGGATTACCATGGCTAATGCTAATTGGAGTTGGTTGATGTCGTTCGTCATTCGAGTGATCAATGTATCTGTACCAAAATGATTTAATTCACTATGTGAAAAGGAATTGATTTTCTTGATTAGTTGATTTCTAAGCTCAGTACCAAATCCTTGTGAAGCTATTGAAGCATAATATTGACAAATGATCGCACAAATCAATCCAACAACTGACATCACGACCATCCAGATCCCCATTTGGATGATCACACCACGATCATTCATCTTTAGACCGTTATCAATCAATGAGGCCATCAATAATGGCAAAATCAATTCAAAGACAGCTTCTAAGAATTTAAAAACGGGACCCAGAATGATTTGTTTACGGTAATCTTTTGCATAACGCAATAACTGAATCATATGATTCCTCCTAAAATATATTTACCATTAGCTAAGAGAATTTTTAAGAAAAAGCCAAATAAATTTTCTCGAATTTCTTTCTTAGCTACTTAAACGGTAGGCACGGATTTAAGAGAAAGGGGAGTCAGTTGCAAGAAATTTCTGTCTATTTTACATTGATGACCCTTTGTCTTAAACGAGTACTTTCCTATGTATAAGTAGGTACTCTCACATTGTATCTTATGAAATTTAGAATGAAAAGTGAATAAGCCTTTTCATAAATGAAACTTTGAAGTGAATTAGCAAAAAAAGTCATTGACGAATCTCGTTTGTTTCTCCTTCTTTTTAGATAAAAATAGCTATTGACAAAATGAATGCGTTTCCTATGATGGAGAAGAGGTGAGAGAATGTTAAAAGAAGAAATCCAAGATTATTTAGAAAATCAAACGGCATTTATCGATTTAGCACAATTAAGTGATGTTTTTACAGCGAAATATTTAGCAGCATACTTTAAAGTGAAACGTAATACGGTCAGTCATTATCTTAATCAATTAAATGAAGCTGGCATTTTGGTTAAGGTCAATTCTCGTCCGGTCTATTACTTTCATAAAATGGCTTTTGAACAGCAATTTTTTGCTTTAAGTAAAACGTATTATGCCTCAACTGAAGAAATTAGGGCTGAACAGCCTATTTTTTCAAGAAGTAAAGATCTTTTTTCTTTAGTGATCGGTCACGAAGCAAGCCTGAAAGAAAGCATTGAACAAATCAAAACAGCTCTTTTTTATCCAGATGGTGGGCTACCTGTGTTATTAACTGGAGAAAGTGGTACAGGGAAAAGCTTCTTAGTCAATATCGTTTATCAATACTGTTTAGAACATGATCTCTTACCAGAAAATGCGCCTTTCGTGACGTTGAATTGTGCCCAATATGCCGACAATCCAGAATTGTTGACGAGTAATTTATTTGGACATGTCAGTGGAGCATACACCGGTGCGACACAAGATAAGGTTGGCGCTTTTGAGGCAGCCGATGGGGGATTATTATTTTTAGATGAAGTTCATCGACTTAGCCCTGAAGGACAAGAAAAATTGTTTACGTATCTGGATCAAGGGATTATTTATCGAATGGGAGAAACGAATCAGGGGAAAAAAGTCGATGTTCGGCTCTTCTTTGCAACGACTGAAGAAGTCACCAAACATTTTCTGCCCACTTTTATGCGTCGGATTCCTTTTAAGATTGATCTGCCTTCTTTACGTGCTCGTGGAAAAGAAGAACGATTGGAGCTGATTTATTCTTTTTTCTTAAATGAACAAAGAAAAATCGAGCGACCAATGAAAGTGAGTGGTCAAGTGCTGTCATCATTGACGAACCAAAGTTTTTCGGGAAACATCGGCGAATTGAAAAATAGCGTAAAAGTAGCTGTAGCCAAAGCATTCGCTGAACAAAAAGAGGAAGAGAGCCTATCGATCAAACTCCAACATTTACAAAGATATCTTTTGAAGGTTCCCCATCAAGACAGCCCAGCCCAATCAGCTGTGTGGATCACTGAGAAAAAAGAATTAGCTCATTTGGTTGAAAAAAGACAACCAGAACAGGAGCGAATGATCCGCTGCTTTGAACAACTATTATTGACCTTTAAGAAAAATGGCGCAACAGTAAGTAACTGTGAGGAAAAATTAAAAGAAGAAGTCGTTTATTTATTTGATTTTTTACTCTTTGAAACGAGTCGCCAAGAAAAACATGAACTACTAGTCTACTGGTTGCACTCCATTCGAGAAACGCTAAAACAAATGGAAAGTGCCTATCAGATCAAGTTTGATGGTAACAGCGTCTATGCGCTAAGTTATTATCTCTATCAAAGAAGCACAGTAAAGTGGTTACCAGAAGATGGGGAAATCGAACAATTGATCAAGGAACTAGACCGCCAGTTAGAACTAATGTATCCAGCAAACTATCACTACGCCCATCGGATCTTGGAATTGACACAAGCCAAGTTAGATTTAGAAGTTACTTTATTAGATCATATTTTATTAACGATCTATTTGAGACGGACGAAATGGACAAAAGAACAAAGTGTGCCTAAAGCAATCATTGCTGCTCATGGTTATGCTACCGCTAGTAGTATGGCAAACGTCGCTAATCGACTGTTGGGAAATGATCTGTTTGAATCCTTTGATATGCCCTTAGATGTGACTCCCCAACAAATTGCGGATGAAATGATTGATTACAGTAATCGTCATGATATCTCTAATGGACTGATCATTTTAGTTGATATGGGCTCGCTAAAAGAAATCCATCAACTATTCAAAGATCAGGTCTTTGCCCCAATCGTTATTTTGAATAATGTGACAACACCATTAGTTATCAGTATTGGAGAAAAAATGCAAAAAATGACTGATCTGGAAGAAATCGTCAAGGAAGCGGTGGCCTCCTTGGAAGCAGAGTGGACGATCATTTACCCTCAAAAAAATAAACAAAAAGTATTACTGATCACTTGCGTGACGGGGATCGGAACGGCTGTCCATATGAGTGAACTACTTGAAAAAAGTTTACCAGCAAACAGCGCACTTAAAATCATCCCTTATGAATACCAAGTATTAACACAAAGAAAATTAACGGAATCGGTTTTTTCGATGTACGATGTGATTGGCATCATTGGGACAACGAATCCTCAAATCGACACGATGCCATATCTTTCGTTAGAGTCATTGATTTCAGGAGAGAAAATGGATGAACTTGTTCAATGGCTGGCTCCTATTTTTTCATTGAAAGAACAAGCTAACTTTGATCAGCAATTTGTCCGAAATTTTTCATTAGAAAAAGTACTGGAGTCGGTGACGATCCTTGATACAGAAAAAGTGATGACAGAAATCGAGCTGTTTATGCGTGAATTGGAGATGCGTTTTGATAAGAACATCACGACGCCACAAAAGATCGCCCTTTTTGTCCATGTCAGTTGTTTGATCGAGCGATTGATCCGGCAGATCCCGATTGAAAGTTACCATGGTCAAGAACAGTTGTTACAGTGTCAAAAAGAAACCTTGGATCGAATCAAAGAAGCATTTAGTGTCATCGAAGAACATTATAGTGTCACGATCCCACCATCAGAAGTCGCTTATATTTATGATATTCTCGAAAATGTAGAGGATAAAATAGGCTCAGAAGAAGAATTTTAATCGTAAGCAAGATACCGCCACTATGTTGGCACGTATCTTGCTTTATTTGTAGTGAGAGTAAGAAAGAGGTGGAAACATGGAAAGAACAATTATTCTAGCCTCCCATGGACGTTTTGCTTCAGGGATTTTAGATTCTTTGGAACTTATTTTTGGTAAAACGCATTCGATCCTAGCGTTAGATTGCTATGGAACTGAAACGTTTGATTTAGCAAAATCAGTGCAGCAATTGATCAACGATCATCAAGGGCAGGAGTTGATCATCATCACTGACTTATTTGGTGGCAGTGTAAACAATGAATTTTTGCAGTACATTAACCGACCGAATATCTACTTGATTGCTGGTTTGAATCTGCCATTGTTGATCGAGATTGCCACAAAAATTGAGACAGCTGATTCAATCGTTGAATTGATCCATCAGGTATTGAATGATTCAAAAGAAATGATCCAATTTTGTAATGAAAGTATCGAAAAAAAAATGGAAGAAGAAGAATTTTAGGAGGGATTGGAAATGATTATTTTAACAAGAGTCGATCATCGTTTATTACATGGTCAAGTCGCTTTTTCTTGGACACAGTCAATTGGCGCAGATTGTATTTTGATCGCAAATGATGATGTGCCAAACAATGAAATACGCAAAACAACCATTAAGCTGGCAAAGCCACAAGGAGTGAAACTAGTGATCAAATCGATTGAAGATTCGATCGCTGCATTACAAAGTGGCGTAACGGATAAATATAAACTATTTATCGTAGTAGAGTCTGTGAAAGATGCGTATCAATTAGCAAAAGCTTGTCCACAGATCAAGCAAATCAATTTAGGTGGGATTAAAGCAAAGGAAGGAACGCGGAGTCTAGGTAAAGCGGTCAACGTATTACCTGAAGAAGAAAAATTGTTGGAACAAATGATCGCTGATGGGATAGAAGTAGAAATTCGTCAAGTACCAGCAGATAAAAAAATAGCAGCAAAGGAAGTCTTATGAGAAAGGAAGAATAAAAGATGATCCTACAAGCAATTCTTTTAGGTCTGGTTGCCTTTATTGCGCAATCAGAGTATGCGTTAGGAACTTCCCTGCTTTCTCGTCCGATCGTAACGGGATTATTTACAGGGATTGTTTTGGGAGATGTAAAAACAGGTATTATTATGGGAGCAACTTTGGAATTAGCTTTTATTGGTTCATTTTCAGTTGGAGCATCGATTCCACCAGACGTTGTGACCGGTGGAATCTTAGGAACTGCATTTGCCATTACTGCAGGAGCAGGAACAGAAACAGCATTACTATTAGGGTTACCAATTGCGACACTTACCCTTATTTTAAAAAATGTTTATTTAGGACTATTGATTCCGATCATGAACCACAGAGCAGATCGTTATGCGGAGGATGGGAATTATAAAGGGGTCGAACACATGCACTTACTAGCTGGTTTCGGCTTGTCATTGATGCTTGGTCTGGTAGTCATGATTTCTTATTTAGTCGGAAGTCAAACGATCGGGAATCTCTTAGCGAAAATACCAGATTTTGTGCAAAACGGATTGACCGTTGCAACTGGGTTGATTCCAGCACTTGGATTTGCCATGCTGGCACGTTTATTGATCAATAAAAAAGTAGCACCTTATTTCTTTTTAGGCTTTGCTGTAGCAGCTTACTTAGAGATTCCAGTAACAGGTATTGCCATCTTTGGGGCGATCTTAGCCGTCATTGTCGTCAATATCATGAACGTACGTCAAGTATCCGTTCAAACTTCAGCAGGGGAGGTAGAAGAGGATGAAGACTTCTAATCAAGAAGAACACAAAGTGACCAAAAAAGAATTGAATCAGGTCTTTTGGCGCTCATTTCAAATGGAATTTTCATGGAACTATGAAAGGCAGATGAATATGGCCTATGTCTTTGCCATCATTCCCATCTTGAAAAAGCTCTATCATACTAAAGAAGAAATGTCAGCAGCGCTTAAAAGACACTTGGAATTTTTTAACACGACACCACATATCGTGACCCTGATCTTAGGGATCAATGCAGCAATGGAAGAAGAAAATAAAAATGACCCAGAGTTTGATGTAACAGCTATTGATAGTATCAAAACCTCACTGATGGGGCCTTTAGCAGGGTTAGGCGATTCATTCTTTTGGGGAACGTTGCGTTTGATCGCGACGGGTGTTGGGACTTCGCTAGCACTACAAGGAAATATTTTAGGACCAATTTTATTCCTTTTGATTTTCAATATCCCTCATGTTTTGTTTCGTTACTTGGCAACAAGTTGGGGCTATCGACTAGGTACTGGATTTTTAAAGAAAATCCAAGCAAACGGAATGATGGAAAGTTTAACGTTAGGTGCTTCAATCATTGGATTGATGGTAGTTGGCGGAATGACTGCGACGATGATCGATATCAATATTCCTTTGAAAATCGGAACAGGTGAAAATGCCGTCACGATCCAAAGTATTTTTGATGATATCGTTCCTCATATTTTAAGTTTAGGTGCCTTTGGAGCAGTCTTTTATTTATTGAAAAAAGAAGTCAAACCATTGATGATTTTGATTGGATTAGCTATTTTTGGGATCGCTGGTTCATGGATTGGTATCTTTTAGAAAAGGAGAGAACAAGATGGTCACAATGCTTGATTATATTCATGAAGAAAAAACAGCTTTATCAGCGATTCTTGAAAAGAATGATTTGTCACTTCATGTGTCTTATCAAAACATGCAACACGTTCTGATTCTGGCGACAGGTTCTTCGTATAATGCTTGTCTTGCTGCAAAGCCGGCACTAGAAAGCTATGGAGACATCACTGTGGATATCCAAGAACCTTATCATTTTAATCATTATGGGAAATTGTCAGAAGAAGTTGATACAGTCATCGCTGTTTCTCAAAGTGGGAAAAGTGCTTCGACAGTCGATGCCATCCAAAAGATCCGATCATCAAAACGACGGACGATCGCTTTAACTGGAGATGATCAAAGTCCGATCACCAAAGAAGTGGATCAAGTGATTGACTTGAATATGGGCGTGGAAAAAGTGGGGTTTGTTACCAAGGGCTATTCAGCAACCGTTCTTCAGTTGATTCTCTTAGGTCTAGCGATTGGAACCAGTAAAGACAGAATAACAGCAGCGCAAAAAGAAGAAAAACTAGTTCAACTAAGAGAAATCGTGATGAAAATTCCTCAGATCATTGCGCAAACAGAACAATTTTTTGAAAAAAATGAAGCACTCTTTCGTGTAGCAAAACGATTTATTGCGATCGGGTATGGACCGAATTGGGGAACAGCGAAAGAGTTTGAAACCAAGTTTACGGAAACTGTTCGGGAACCTTCCCAAGGCTTTGAATTAGAGGCATACATGCACGGTCCGTATTTAGAAGCCAATCCTGGTCATATTCTATTCTTCTTGGAAACCGATAGTGATAGTCAAAAACGTTCCCAGCGATTAGCACAATACATGAAACAATATGTTGGACAGGTCATTGTTGTAACGACTGAAGGAGAAACGACTGAGAATCAGCTTAGTCTGGGAATCACTAGCGAAGAAGATCTTTCTGTTTTAGCTTTAGTTGTACCGATCCAAGTTTTGGCTTATAAAATTGCGACTGCCAAAGGGGTCGATTTAGGTCAAAGAATTTTTGATGATTTTGATGAAGTATTGAAAAGTAAAATTTAAGAGGTGGAGACTATGTTAAAATTCAATGAACAAAAACAAATCGAGGATATCAATGGGGCGCTAGCTTTACGTCCGCAAGTGGAACAAATCATTGACGGATTGGGAGAGGGATTCGATGCAATTTATTATTTAGGAATCGGCGGAACCTACGCATCAGCGATGCAAGCTGTGACTTATATGAATGGTAAAAGTAACCTACCTGTTTATGTCCAACATGCAGCAGAATATTACACAACTGGCAACAAACGCCTAACAGAAAAATCAATTGTTGTCTTGTCTTCAGTTACTGGTACCACGCAAGAAGTCGTGCAAGCGGTCAAAGAAATCAAAACAGTGGGTGCGACACTGATCGGGTTTATTGATACAAAAGAGAGTATTCTCGCTGAACTTTGTGACCATACGATCACTTATCCTGCACCTGGAACCGAACAAATCAAATTCTTTATGGTCGCAGATCGTTTGATGTATAATCATGGCGAATTTGAAGACTACGAAACCTATTATCAACAATTAGAAGAGCACTTAGCAGTTGGCTTAGTCGAAGCCGAAAAACAAGCAGATGCTTTTGGATTAGCGTTTGCTGAAAAACATCGTCATGATTCGATGCACTATTTTATCGGTGCTGGGAACCAATGGGGCGCTGTCTATTCTTATGCGATGTGTTATTGGGAAGAGCAAAGTTGGTTGCCTTCTAAATCGATCCACGCTGCTGAATTTTTACATGGTACGCTAGAAGTGATTGAAGAAACGACACCAGTGACGTTGTTCTTAGGAGAAGATGAACAACGTGTACTTGCAGAAAGAGTCGCAAACCTATTACCAAAAATCTGTGCAAATTATACATTGATTGATACAAAAGACTATCCAATTGAAGGAATTGACGAAAGTTATCGTGGACGTGTCCTTTCTTATTTGCTGATGCATGCGGTGACGCAACGAATCGATGCGCATATCGAGCAATTAAATTGTCACCCCTTAGAAATCAGAAGATATTACCGTCAATTTGAGTATTAAGCGACACAATCAGTTCTAAGAGGAACGATTTCGTAAAATAATAAAATAAAACATACCAATATGAATCGTCTGTCAGTGAAATAAACGGTTCATGCTGGTATGTTTTTTTGTTATGACATGGATCAAGTGAGCGATTTGATCCGTGTATTGATATGTTGATAGAAGAATTTTTATGAATTGTTTGATAAGTCAGTTAAGAGATTACGAGGTTGGATATTCGCATCAATCACATTGTAAAAGGCATTTGAAGTATCATTCACATCCCAAACGGCTAAGATGACATGATAACCGAGATGATCACCTGGAATAGTGATCGTGTGTGTTAGATTTGTGTCGGCATCTTTCCCGTGACCGTCTACCTCACCTATAAATTGAAATTCATCGCGGGATAATGGTTTGTTTGGATTCCAATTATTTTTCGTGATATAGTAATGCCATTTAGCTGTTTTATGCGCGGCAGTATAAGACCAAGTGAATTTCGTTGGACCAGTTGAAAGGTTTTGTTTTGTCCAAATAGTAGCAGTTTGTTTGTCTAATTCAAATCCTTTGACACCATTTGCGGAAGCAATTTTTCCATCTGCAGGTCCACCATTTGGGAATCCTTTAGGTGCTTCTAGTGATTGTGGCTCAGTAATTATTTCACCGTATTTTTCAAGAGCTGCATGCCAATTCTTCTTACTGTCTAATTCTCCTTGATAGGCACGACTGATAGGTTTCTCCACATAACCGTGAGCATCCACATTAACTGTCGATAAGGCAGTTAAACCAGTTGTTGCTAAAACGAGACCTAATCCTACGACTAAACTTTTTTTCATCTTGATTCCCTCCATCAATTGCTTATTATGTGAAATAAATTTTTTCACAAAAATAGTATAAAACGATAGGAGAAGAGGGTTAAATATTGTTTGTTATTGCAACAAAAAAAGTATGGTTCCTAAAAAAGTACACTCAGTTCGATATCATGAAAAAGCATTCGATAAAAGATAACTTCTTTCTGATACGCTCTTATTATTGATCGAAAAAGATCCCACGATGTTGAGCCTAGCAATACTAGAACTACCCATCGTGGGAAAGATTGAGCAAATGTTTTCAATAAACAGTAAAGAAAATGAAGAATGATTGATTGTTCAGTTAAAGAGAATCACATGGATTCATTTAAATCATTTAAGATACTACGAGGTTGGATATTCGCATCAATGACATTGTAGAAGGCATTTGATGTATCACTTACATCCCAAACTGCTAAAATCACATGATAACCTATCCGGTCATTTGGGATCGTAATGGTGTGAGTTGGACTCGTGCTAGCTTGCGCACCTTTTCCTTGGACTTCGCCGATCAATTGAAGTTCATTGCGAGAAAGTGGTTTATTCTGGTTCCAACCTGGTTTAGTGATATAGTAATGCCATTTACTAGTTGGGTGTGATTGCGTATACTTCCAAGTGAATTTTGTCGCTCCCCCTGTTAAATTTTGTTTCGTCCATAGACTAGAAGTTTGCTTATCTAATTCAAATCCTCTTGCACCATTTGCAGAAGCGATTTTTCCATCTGCTGGTCCACCTTTAGGGAATCCCTGAGGAGCTTCTAGTGATTGTGGTTCATTAATGATCGGACCATATTTTTGAACTGCGAAATCATAGCCAATGTTTTCTTTATCCAATTGACCTTGATAGGCACGGCTAATTGGCGAGATAACATAACCATGTGCTGAAACATTGACGGAAGATAATGTTGTCAATCCTGTCGTTGCTAAAACCAAACCTAACCCTAATAAAGAACTTTTTTTCATATTATAACTTTCCTCCAAAATGATTTTTATGAAAAGGTTTTCTTTTCATGAATTTAGTATAACGAGGAGAACAGTAAGCTTAGATTGTTTGTCTAGCATTACAACAAAAATAACATCTTCCGGTTCGTTATTGTTAATTAGCTTTGTTTTGTAAACTGCTTTCAATCAATGAATTTTTGAGATTACTAAAATATTCTTTAGCATTAGTCAAATCTAACCACTCAAAAAAACGAAGACCCTTTTCGATTTCCGGGATGGCTGAATGATCGCCATCTGCTAATCGATCCAAAGCCGCAAATAATTTATACTGGGCAAGATCAATTGACTGTTTGTGGTTTTGCGTTAATCTTTTCAGTTCGCATAGAAAAAGTTTTCTAAGAATCGCAGAATGACGGTTAAATGAGAGGCGTAAACCATTAAGAATAAAATTAGAGAAAAGTTCTGAATAGTAGGTAGCGTCTATGTACGTTTTCATTTTTGATACACTGGTTTGAAAGAGATGGATGATGTATTGATCATCAAAAATAAACAAACAGTTTGAAAAAATCGTTAGTTCAAAATGTCCCCAGGTTTCAATTTTTTCAAGATAATTTTTGATCACAAAAATTTCTTCTTCTATTTTCAAATTGGTATCAGTATGGTTGTAGAGGTAGTTCATAATCAATTTTCGTTGGGCATAAATCAAACGATAGTAGATGCTGCCTGTTTTTTCGTATTCGTTTAGTAGTTCTAATTCTTGTTCGTGAGTGATTTTTTTGGATGAGATGAGATAGTTGGTTAATTTTTGTTTATTCGTAAGTGAATTGCTATTAAGAAGAAATTGATACTCTTCTAAAGTAATGTTCATTCGTTCAAGGTAGTTAACTAATAGTTCAAAACTGATCTTTGTTCCTCTTGATTCAAACGCTGCAAGGGTTCCTCGTTGTGAGATACCTCGTGTCAACTGTTCTTGTGTTAAGCCACGTTCTTTTCTTAACTTACGAATCAGAGACGAATGGTTAGTCATATCTTTATCCTCCTAGTGTTTTTTTATATATATTGTAGATGTTTTTTTAAATATATCACAAATGTAATAAAATTTAAATAAAGCGTCATTTTTGCGCGCTTTTAAAGAAAAAGTGCGTAATCGATTATTTGGGTGTTGCAATACTATGCAAATAATTGTAATCGTTTTAATTGGTGGTGTAATATGTTATGTAATAAAGAATAATGGAGGCGGTTTGATGAAGAAAAAACTAGTATTATTTTCTGTAGGCGTGTTTAGTGCAATAGTAAGTGGAGGTACGACGGTTTTTGCAGCTGATGCAGCAGACACGATGCCTGACCTCGCGAATAAACAAATTGCAGTCGGATACTATCATAACTGGCAAGCGGAACAAGGCGCAGGCTATCAAGGAGGTCGTCCAGCCGACATTGATTTGGCCAAAATAAATCCTTTTTACAATGTAGTGACGGTTTCGTTTATGAAAGGAGAAGGGATTCCTACTTTTAAACCTTATAATATGACGGATCAGGCCTTTCGTGAAAAAGTAGCAACATTGAATGCGCAAGGGCGAGCAGTCATTATTTCTCTAGGAGGAGCAGATTCACATATTGAATTACATCGTGGCCAGGAACAAGCTTTTGCGAATGAAATCATTCGGTTAGTAGAAGTATATGGCTTTGATGGATTAGATATTGATTTGGAACAAACTGCGGTGGCTGCTGGGGATAATCAAACAGTCATTCCGGCGGCATTAAAAATCGTTCGTGAGCATTACAAGAAAGAAAACAAACATTTTATTATCTCAATGGCGCCTGAATTTCCATACTTAAGAACAAATGGGGCATATGTACCATACATTACAGCTTTACAAAATGAATATGACTTTATTGCCCCTCAATTGTATAATCAAGCAGGCGATGGGATCAGTGTTGGGACGGAATGGATTGCCCAAAACAATGACAATAAAAAGTATGAATTTTTGTACGGGATTTCAAAATCATTTAATGAAGGAAGCGGTGGCTTTATCCAAATTCCTGCAAGTAAACTAGCATTAGGGATCCCAGCTAACGAAGATGCCGCAGCGAATGGCTATGTTAAAGATCCTTCAAAGGTCTACCAAGTGTTTGAACAAATGACAAAAGATCAAACGCCATTAAAAGGAATCATGACATGGAGTGTCAACTGGGACGAGGGCAGAAATAAAGCTGGGATTGCCTATAATCAGTCGTTTGCGAATGCTTATCAAGGATTGTTCAAAGAGCAAGTACCAGATACTGAGAAACCTTCTAAACCAGAAAATTTAAAAGGAACTGCAACGCAATCAAGCATTTCATTAAGCTGGTCAGCTTCTACTGATAATGTGCGTGTTTCTCATTATAATGTTTATCAAAACAAACAACTCATTGGCACTAGTAACACAACCAATTATACGGTGAGCAATTTATCCCCAGACACAACCTATTCATTTACGGTTGAAGCAGTCGATACATCAGGAAATCGCTCAACATCGTCTGATGTATTAACGATCAGAACACAAGCTGGTTCACAATTACCAGCCCCTTCGATGCCAACTGGTCTAGTAGTAAAAGGTGTATCGCAAAACTCTGTGACACTCGGTTGGTCTGCAAATGATCCGAAAGAAGAGGTCATCGGCTATGAAATCTATCGAAATGGCGTTCTATTAACAACCTCGATGACACCAGATTTTATAGACAAGGGATTAATGTCTGATACGACATACACTTATCAAATCGCAGCAGTCAATTCTTCTGGTATTTCTAAGAAAAGTCAACAAGTGACAGCGAAAACGACAGCAGATAATCAAGCAGAAGAATGGAAAATTGGGAAATTATATAATATTGGTGATATTGTGACCTATAAAGGAAATCTTTACCGTTGTCGTAACATCCACATGGGACAAATTGGTTGGGAACCTGATGTGGCTTTAGCATTATGGCTGAAGATCAGTTAATAAAGTTAACAAAATAAAAAAAGAGTCAGAGTGCAGTATGTCAGGGCTATTACAATGAGGATGTAATGAGGACATACACATATAAAGCGCACTCTGATTTTTTTACATAAAATTGTCAGAATCAAAATATAAGATAAGCCACGCAACCATTTTACATGCTCTGATCTAAATAGTTATTTTCAGTTGTTCAGGATGAGAGAATAAACAAAAGAAGAAAACACACAGTTCAATCTGAATTCTGGTGTTTTCTTCTTTTATCATTTAGTAACGATCGTACAAAAGTGATGGGACAAACGATGCAACCCATATCGCTGGAATAAAAATAACTGAAACATTAATTAAAATGGCGGTGTAACAGACCACATATTCTAGCCCCCTTTCTAGTTGATTCAATGATTATTTATATGATAATTATAACGCTTTGAATGACATAAAATTAAAATGTATCTTAATACAACAATGTCAAGTGTTAAACAAACTGTTAAAACGGGAAAAATAGTTTTCAACATTTAGAGTATCTATACTATAATAGTTACTATCAACTATTTGGAGGAATATCAATGAAACAAAAAATTGCAGTTTTAGGCCCAGGCTCTTGGGGGACTGCTTTAGCGCAAACCTTAGCAGAAAACGGACATGATGTTCGTATTTGGGGAAATGTTCCTGAACAAATCGATGAAATTAATCAGTATCATACAAATAAACAATTTTTACCTAACCTAAAAATTTCCGAAACGATTATCGGTTATAAAGAATTAGCAGAAGCAGTGAAGGATGTCGATGCGGTTTTATTCGTTGTACCAACGAAAGCCATTCGTTCAGTTGCTCAAGAATTGATTGAGAAAATGAATACTAAACCAATCATCATTCATGCAAGTAAAGGGTTAGAGCAAGGAACACATAAACGCATTTCTGAAGTTATTGCTGAAGAGATTCCAGAGGAAAAAAGAAAGGCAATCGTCGTGCTTTCTGGACCAAGCCACGCGGAAGAAGTTGCTGTTCATGATATTACGACCATTACTGCTGCAAGCATTGATCAGCAAGCGGCAATCTATGTGCAAGATCTGTTCATGAATGATTATTTTAGAATTTATACGAATAATGATGTCATCGGAGTTGAAACGGGTGCGGCTTTAAAAAATATCATTGCTATCGGTGCTGGTGCCATCCATGGATTAGGTTTTGGTGATGATGCAAAAGCGGCGATCATGACTCGAGGATTAGCGGAGATTAGCCGTCTAGGAGTGGCAATGGGTGCCAATCCATTGACATTTATTGGCTTGAGTGGTGTAGGTGACTTGATCGTGACTTGTACAAGTGTTCATTCTCGTAACTGGCGAGCAGGAAATTTGCTTGGTCAAGGACATAAATTAGAAGAAGTACTTGAGAATATGGGAATGGTGGTTGAAGGAGTCTCTACCACTAAAGCTGCGGTTGAATTAGCGGAACAACTAGGGGTAGAGATGCCGATCACACAGACAATCTACAATGTATTATATAATGGAGAAGACATCAAACAAGCAGCCAAAGAAATCATGTTGCGAGATGGTAAAATAGAGAATGAATTTTCATTAAGCTAAGGGCTTATATTGAAATGAAAGGACGGGGTGTATGAAAGTTAAGAAAGCAATCATACCTGCAGGTGGTTTAGGCACGCGTTTTTTACCTGCGACAAAAGCAATGGCTAAAGAAATGCTTCCTATTGTTGACAAACCAACGATCCAATTCATTGTTGAAGAAGCATTAAAATCTGGGATTGAAGATATTTTAATTGTTACTGGGAAAGAAAAACGTCCTATCGAAGATCATTTTGATGCTAACCTTGAATTGGAATTAAATCTGCGTGAGAAGGGAAAACTCGATTTATTAAGTACCATCAAGGAAACGGAAGCTGTTAATCTTCATTTTATCCGACAATCTTACCCCAAAGGATTAGGGCATGCAGTTCTTCAGGCCAAAGCATTTGTAGGAGATGAACCATTTGTTGTCATGTTAGGGGACGACTTGATGGTGGATCAAGTCCCTTTGACAAAACAGCTAATGATGGACTTCGAGGAAACTCATTCATCAACGATTGCAGTGATGGAAGTTTTGCCAGAAGATACAGGAAAATATGGAATCATTGATCCTGGAGAGGAAGAAAAAACTGGGTTATATCGAGTAAGAAAAATGGTAGAAAAACCTACTCCTCAAGAGGCGCCTAGTAACCTTGCCATTATTGGACGCTATTTATTAACACCAGACATTTTTCCAATACTCGAAACGCAAACACCAGGTGCGGGCAATGAAATCCAATTAACGGATGCGATTGATACATTAAACCGCCATCAAAAAGTCTATGCAAGAAATTTTAAAGGGCGACGATATGATGTTGGTGATAAATATGGTTACATGCGAACCAATATTGATTATGGGTTACAACATCCAGAAATCGGCGCTGCCCTTAAAGAGTATCTGATACAACTTAGTAAAGAGTTATAATTTCTAAACTAAGGTACTTTTACTTGGTCTTATCTAGTTCGTTGCTTAAATTTTAGTAAAATACTTTTTGTTAGCTATTAAAATAAACGTCATTTTTCTTATTATGTAGTAATATAAAAGAGTTATGGCAAAATTGACTTTTAAATACAGAAAAGGTGTGTAGCTTTGTATGGGAAAATTGATTACAATCGGTCAAACACTTCTTGATGGATTGAAATGGCTGATGGAAGGAAATAACTGGTTGTTTTTGACTCCATTGGTGCTAATTTGTGGATATGTTTTCATTCAAATGGCTAGAAAAAAAGAGAAATTATTGATTTTTATCTGGTATTTAGCAACAATTTCTATTTTAAGTGTTATGCTTGAACTTGCTTTAGGTGCGTGGGAAGCTATGATTTTTGCTTTGATATTTATCGTAGGTTATTTCATCATCTTTATCCCTTATTTCTTTAGAGGCGTTCATATCGGCAAAAAAGGCAGACACACGGCTTCTCATCGCAGAACAAAACGATCAGATAAACGCTAAAAGCAGTGAGTTAAGAAAGTTGATCCATGTAGCTTGCAACTACGGTTATTGCTAGCTTGAGTTTTTCGTTAGAACAAAGCAATCGCTGGTTAAATCCATTTTATTTGGATGAGCGGTTGCTTTTTTGTCTGGTTTTAGGGTCTGAGTATACCATTTAAGGAATGGGAGTTAGCAAAAAGCAGTAGGGGAGAATCATCCTGGTAGGCTAAGCAAAAAAATGATCATGACATGTCTAATTGTGGACGGCAAATTTATTTATTTAAGTAGATATTGGCTGTTATCATTGATAAAAAATAAATCTAAAAACAAGAATCCTATCACGATAGGATTCTTGTTCAGTTAAAAAAGTTGATTTATATGTCAAGAAAACAGACCATGGTTTTTTTATTTTTTCGGACTTGCACTTGTCTGATAGATTACTTAAAATGATTGAAGATAGAAACAGCAGAATAAAAAAAAGGCTCCCTAATAGTTAGCGGCAACTAACTATCAGGGAATGACCAGTCACACGTATACACCCTGACCGATCATTTGCCATAGTCAATGCAAGGCATCGACCGTATTTATTGTACCTAATTTCTGGGGAGATTTCTACCCTTGTGTCGGTTTTTCGATGGTCGGTAGCTCGTTTATTTACTATGTCAAGGTATTGGGCAGTATGCTCAATGCCTTTTTTTATCTTTCATTTTCAAGCAAAAGGTTGATACGTCTTAACTGATTTCTTTTTTTATGTTTTAGCGCACTTGCTGTTTTTGTTGTGAAATTAAAGGTGGAGAAATAAATGAGTTTACGCTATTTTGATTATTATCAGCAACTAGAAAAGAAATTAAGAATCGAAGAACCCTTGATGGTTCAAGCTGCTTCTTTAATTGCTCGTCAAGTTTCATTAGGTGGACGTTTACAAATCTTTGCTAGTCGTACACTAAGCGGGATAGCATTTGAGTTTTGGGAGCATTTACCTGAAATGATACCGGGCAAGTTAATTGAAAATCCGGCAAATGGGATATATGAAACTTTGGAAGGAACAGGAAAAGCGATCATTGATCAGCTCTCTGTCAAACAAGCAGATATTTTTCTACTTCTTTCCAATGAAGGCAGGGATCCAAGTATTGTGGAGTTAGCTCAATGGATCAAGTCAAATGGTCATTTACTGATTATTGTTACTGGATTTGATCTCTCGCGAAGTATCAAATCACAACACAGCAATGGCTTGCGATTGTTTGAATTTGCTGACCTAGTATTGGATAACCATGCACAAATGAATGATACCGCTTTATCATTGTCAGAAGTTGAGCTTGCTCTTTGTGATAGTTCCTCTATCGCTACCATATTACTATTGCAGCAAACCCTATATTTTACAGTCTGCCAGCTGATTCGTTAGGGAACGTAAAAATAGAATGAATGGAAACATTGCCTTGAAGTAGATGAAAAAGGGACACCTTTGAATAAAACTAGGAACATTCGGCGATTTCTAAGTGTTAGTGTAAAAAGTAGAGCAAGGCAACCTCTTTTTTCAATAGTTAAAACAAGCAAAATATCACAAAGAAGAGACAAAAAAGAATTCACTTGAATTCTTTTTTGTCTCTTAATACACGTTGATGAAAGAGTCTTCCCCAAAACTCTTTACATTGCAATTATAGTACATTAGTTATGATTATTGCAATGAAGATTGTTTATAGATTAAAAAAAGTCTGAAGCAGCTATTTTTTCTAATACACTATCTGTTTTTTTATTCGTTTTTTTTCGGATAAATAATGAATAAAAAATTCTATTTATATCGAATGTTGAAAAAATATACATATTTTAAAAATGATAAAATATAATTGGTTTTTCTTCATAAATAATAAAACAAGTAAAGATATCATATGAAACTAATTGATTATATCCTTGCATCACAAAATACAAGAGAATTATTTAACTTTTTTTGGTTGCTTTTAACAAAAATAAAAAAGATTGCTTTAATAGATAATTAATGTGTTTAGCGTTTTTTTGCTGTATAATCTAATCTGATATTGATTGTTTTATTCATAAAAATTTAAAGATAGAAAGGAAGACTTCATAGTGAAGAAGCAAGTGTCTTCGGGGAAATCCAAACGGAATCTCACAAAAATGACGACACCCCATACTTATGTCATCATTTTTGGAGTGGTCATCCTTGCTTGGTTGCTGACATTTATTGTACCAGCAGGAAAATTTAGTACACAAGATATCGAATACCAAGATGCAAATGGAGAAACAAGTACGCGAACTGTATTACGCCAAGATTCATTTCGTTATGCTTATGCCTTGGATCGCTCCTATGTATTTGATCAATTAGAGAAGTTACAAAATGATCCGACGGAAAGAGAGAAATTAAAAGTCCCTGAAAAAGGGTTAGAAGAAGTGATTTCTGAAGGTGAAAAGAAATTAACGCAAGAAAAGTTAGATGAAATCTCTTTAACAGATGATGTACTTTATGACCAATTTGGCGAACGCATTTATGATACTTCAAAAAAACTCCATAAAACGGCTCGAGTATGGGGGACCGATGATTTTGGTGGTTTCGGATTTTTGAATTTTGTCTTTGAAGGGTTAGTTTCAGGAGACAAGTATGGATCGGCTGTCGGAATCGCTGCGCTTATTTTAGTTGTTGGTGGTGCTTTTGGAATTATCATGCGCACCGGGGCAATTGATGCAGGGATCTATGCTTTCATCAGTAAGACAAGGGGACTGGAGCGTTTAGCCTTACCGCTATTATTTTTTGCTTTTTCATTCGGTGGCGCGACATTCGGCATGGCAGAGGAAGTCATTCCTTTTTCTATGGTGATGGTCCCATTTGTGATAGCTCTTGGTTATGACTCGATCGTTGCAGTAACAGTCACGTATGTCGCCTCTCAAGTCGGAAATGCGACTTCCTGGATGAGTCCGTTTAGTGTAGCAGTTGCTCAAGGGATCGCTGGCATTCCAGTGTTATCGGGTGCGATGTTCCGATTGATCATGTGGGTCGTTATCACAGCGTTATCTGCTGGCTATTTGATGATTTATGGGGAGAAAATCCGTAAAAACCCTGAAAGCTCATTGACGTATAAATCAGATGATTATTTCAGAAGTCATTTGAAAAAAACAACCGACGAGAAAAAAGCGTTTATGTTGGGACACAAATTGATTTTACTTGAAATGCTCATCGTATTGGTTTGGATCGTTTGGGGTGTTACGCAAGAAGGGTATTATATCCCAGAAATTGCTTCACAATTTTTTGTTATGGGATTAGTCGCAGGGATCATTGCAGTAATCTTCAAATTGGATGGCATGCGGATCAATGATATTGCCTCTTCTTTCCAATCGGGTGCTGCTGATCTAGCTGGAACAGCAATCGTTGTAGGGATGGCAAAAGGGATCTTATTAGTATTAGGTGGCTCAGATGCTTCTGTTCCTTCTGCTTTAAACACCATTCTACATGGTATCGGTACAGCTTTAGCAGGAGTACCAGCGGCTATCGGAGCGTGGGCAATGTATATTTTCCAAAGCCTGTTTAATTTAGTCGTGACATCCAATTCTGGTCAAGCGGCGTTAACGATGCCAATCATGGCACCACTTGCTGACTTAGTAGGGGTCTCTCGTCAAGTAGCTGTATTAGCTTATCAATTAGGCGCTGGATTTATGGATGCCTTTACCCCTGTATCAGCTAGTTTGATTGGTGTCTTAGGTGTTGCACGTATCGAGTGGGCAAAATGGGCAAGATTCCAAATCAAAATGCAAGGATTCTTTTTTGTCCTAGGTACTATCTTTATCATGATTGCGATAGCAATCGGCTTACAATAGCGAAGCAATAAAGTTAAGGCTAGTGAAGAATCCACGAATCGTGTTTTTTCTGATGACAGAGGAACTCGATGCTTTTTCAAACTTACTAGTCAAAAAGTTGACTTATAGAAAGCAAGCCGAAGAGACTGAAAATAGTTTGTCTTATTTTCATTATTCTTCGGCTTTTTTATACTAAAAATAGTTACTTTTGAAACAAAGAAAACCAAAATATCGGTATCAGAAAGGATGAAGTCAAATGAAAATCATTCGTCAAATTGAGGTCTATGCACCAGATTATTTAGGGGTCATGGATGTATTGATTGCCGGGGATAAAATTATTGCGCTTGAAGAAGCGTTGACCGGTGGCTATGCTGAGTTAGAAGTGGAAGAAATTTCCGGTAGTGGGAAAGTGTTGACACCGGGCTTTATTGATTGCCATTTTCACCTTTTAGGTGGAGGTGGAGAGGGCGGTTTTCAAAATCGTACGCCAGAAGTAACTTTAAGCCAATTGACGTCAGCAGGTGTAACAACAGTTGTTGGGTGTTTGGGAACAGATGGTGAAGGTCGTGACATGACTGCGCTTATCAGTAAGGCAAAAGGCTTAGAAGCAGAAGGAATCTCAACTTACGTCTATGAAGGTTCTTATCGGTTACCACTCAAAACGGTTACGGATTCAATCATCAAAGATTTTTTGACAATTGATAAAATCATCGGAATTGGTGAAATTGCTGTTTCTGACCATCGATCATCTCAGCCTACATTTGAAGAATTTTCTCGAGCAACTGCTGATGCCCGAGTAGGAGGTATGTTGTCTGGTAAAGCTGGTATCGTCAATGTCCATTTAGGTGGAGGAAAACGTAAACTAGAGTTATTAACAAGGGTAGTTGAGGAAACCGAGATTCCGATTACGCAATTTTTACCTACCCATGCCAACCGCACGCCAGAACTTTTAACAGCTTGTATCGAGTTTGCGAAAAAAGGTGGGACAATTGACTTCACAGCGAGCGAAGATCCTGATTTTTGGGAACGAACAGATGGGGAAGTCCGCTTTAGTAAAGCTTTAAAACAGTTGATCGAAGCTGGCGTTTCCCTTGATCATTTTACAATGTCATCTGATGGACAAGGAAGTTTACCTTACTTTGATGAAAAAAATCACTTTCTTGGTATGGGTGTCGGAAGCGCAAAATCACTACTGGTAGGTATCAAAGAAGCGGTAGAAAAAGAAGAGATTCCACTTGAAGTAGCCTTGCGAGCAATCACAGTCAATCCCGCTCGTGTGTTAAAGCTGGAGCGAAAAGGAACAATCAAAGTAGGGAACGATGCTGATCTATGTATACTTGACAAAGAAACCTTAGCCATCGAAACAGTGATCGCCAAAGGACAAGTAATGGTTGAAAACAAAGAAGTTAAAGTGTGGGGAACCTTTGAAAAAACGATCTAAGAGCATACTGTTTGTCTGTTTTTCAAGTTGATGATACCCTGATAATAGTTAGATAGTTAGAAATGAGAAATTTAAGGGAGGAATTAAGATGGCAGATTTAAAAGGACGTTCTGAAGATGCAAAAGACAAAGTAGTTGGTAAAGGAAAAGAAGCTTACGGTAAAGCAACAGATGATAAAAGCAAAGAAGCTGAAGGAAAAGCACAATCACTTGGTGCTGATATCAAAGAAAAAGCTCGTAATTTAGGCGATGATATCAAAGAAGGCTTTGAAGATGTCAAAGAAAAATTCTCCAAAAAAGATGATAAAAAATAGTTTCTCCAAAAGAGAAGTTTGGTTAAAACTTTGAGAATGATCCTCTGGTTTTGTCCAAAGCGAGTTCTTAAGGAAGATTGATTGTAAAAGACGATAGATTTGGTTTATTGTGTTTTGCACCTCTTATAGTTAGTAAACGAACTTTTGAGGTGCGCCACGATACCAATTCTACCGTCTTTTTTTAGTATGCGTTCCAGCAAATCTATCGATGTACTCTCTCGAATTATGATAAGTATAATTATAAGTCAATGAACTTAATAGAGCTTTGAAGTGATTTGTAGTAAGAAAGCTTTTATTGAGATCGAAAATCCTACTATAGTTATTCCTAAAAATATGGTAAAATAGACGGAGTATGTTTGTAACAGAAGAACGGATAAAAGTAGACAGTTTGTTAAATTGAGACTGTTTTAATCAATGATTTGAGGCAAGATTGGTTGTGCTTTATAAAACCAGGCTTTTTTTCTTGAAAATAGCAGATGCTAGCGATTTATCTAATTTGTTGTATAATGATGGGGAGTAGTCGAATCCATTGTTTTCGACTTTTGTGTTAAAAATAATCGATTCATCGCTTTAATGAAACTTATTCAAAAATGGCAGAAGATAAACAAGAGGGCTGTCAATCAGCTGCTTTTTCTTGCTAAGCAATAGAAGAAGTCAGCTAAAATTTTGTGAGTTGCTCATTGAGATGAATCATCTATTTAGTTAAAGAAGAGAATCGATGTCTTTAAACTTGGACATCATAAGAAGAGGTGAAATTTGTGAGTACCATTAAAATTATCCCTTTAGGCGGCGTACGTGAAAATGGAAAAAATATGTACATCGCTGAAGTGGGAGAAGATATTTTTGTTTTAGACTGTGGTTTAAAATATCCTGAAAACGAATTGTTAGGTATTGATGTAGTCATTCCTGACTTTACGTATCTGGAAGAAAACATTGATCGGGTAGCGGGAGTCTTTTTGACACATGGACATGCAGATGCGATCGGAGCGTTACCTTATTTACTTTCTAAGCTCTCTGTACCAGTATTTGGAACCGAGTTAACGATCGAGCTTGCTAAATTGAGTGTGGGACGAAATGATGCAGCAAAAGGTTTCAAAGATTTCCATGTAGTCGATGAACACACGGAGATTGATTTTGGCGAGACGATCGTCAGCTTTTTCCGAACCACCCACACGATTCCAGACTCAGTCGGGATCAACTTGAAAACCAAAGAGGGCAGTATCGTTTACACAGGCGATTTTAAATTCGATCAGACAGCTATTCCAATGTATCAAACTGATTATGCTCGTTTGGCAGAAATCGGTAAAGAAGGCGTATTGGCATTACTTAGTGAATCAGCGAACGCTGAAAACCCAGTTCCTGTGGCATCAGAGCTACAGATTGCGGATGAAGTCTTCGATACGATCAAGTATTGGGAAGGTAGAATCATCGTTGCTTGTGTGGCAAGTAATCTACAGCGGGTTCAACAAGTCTTGGATGCAGCCGAAAAGGCACAAAGAAAAGTAGTATTGACAGGGCAAGATTTTGAGCGGATCATCCGAACAGCAATGCGTCTGGAAAAACTACAACTTCCGAGTGAAGATTTGCTTGTGACCTTGAAGGACATGAAGAAATACAAACCAGAAGAAATCATCATTTTAGAAACTGGACGGATGGGTGAACCAATTAAGTCATTGCAAAAAATGGCCAATAAAACCCACCGTAATATCAAAATCGAAGAAGGCGACTTAGTCTATATCACAACTACTCCAAGTATTGCGATGGAAACGATGGTAGCTAAAACAGAAGATATCATTTATCGTGCAGGTGGTACGGTCAAATTGATCTCTGAGAACATGCGAGTGTCTGGACATGCGAACCCTAATGATCTTCAGTTGATGCTTAATTTGATGAGACCAACTTATTTTATTCCTGTTCAAGGTGAATATCGTGAATTAGCTGCTCATGCTGATTTAGCTCATGCCGTCGGGATCCCTTACAAAAACATTTACATCACAGGACGTGGTGATGTGTTGGAATATAAAAATAAACGAATGAGTGTCGCTGGAACGATCAGTGCTGAAAATGTGATGATCGATGGTTTAGGAATTGGTGATATTGGTAATATTGTGTTACGTGACCGTAAAATCTTGTCAGAAGATGGTATCTTTGTAGCTGTAGTTACTATTAGTCGCCGTGAAAAGAAAATCGTCTCAAAACCACAAATCACATCTCGCGGTTTCGTTTATGTCAAAGCTAGTCGTGATTTGATGAAAGAAAGTGGGACGATGATCGAAGAAATCGTGGAAAAACACTTGGAAAGTAACGACTTTGAGTGGAGTAAATTAAAACAAGACATTCGAGATCAATTAGGACGCTACCTATTTGAACAAACAAAACGTCGTCCAGTGATTTTACCAGTGATCATGGAAGCAACACAACGTAGAGGCAAAAAATAATTGAAACAATAATGGTGTGGAAAAGGTCGTAATCTTTTAAAGAGGTGACTTTTCCATACCATTTTTTGTATCAGTTGAACCAAAGTTCTTGCTCGTTCTTTTTTTTCTATTTTTTTGTAAAATAAAAGAGAAGGGAATGGAAGGAAGATAGTAGATGAAAACAAAAGTAGAAGAATATTTAGAAAAAGAAAGAATTTCTTACGAAGCTCTGACATTTAATCAGACAGAATGGAATGATTTTCAAAAAATACTCAAGCAAAAACAGATTGATCAAAACAGTGTTTGTAAAACATTAGTTTTGAAAGGGGATAAAACAGGTGTAATCATTGCCGTTGTTCCATTGTCGGAACATTTAGATTACAAAAAAACCAGGAAAATTTCTGGTGATCACAAAGTCGGTTTTCCCGGAATGGATTTTGTGATGGCATCTACTGGTTATCCACATGGTGCAAATACACCGATCGGCATTTATCGTAAACACCCAGATTATCTTTTTTTAGTTGATGCATCTTTCAAAGAAAAGCAAATGTTGGTCATGTCAAGTGGCGAAATTGGCAGAAGCATTAAGATCGCTAGAACAGACTTCGAAAAAATAGTTCCTTTTACGTATGCAGAGTTAGTGGAGTAGCGTACTTAGAGTGGTTTGAGCTGATTTGCCACTTGGTACAAACTGTATTATCTGTTACAATGATTACGTATGTACTGTACTATTATTTAGGATTATTCTCTAAATGAAATCGGTTTATTTAATGTATGAAAGAAAGTAAAAGGAGTGAGAAAAGTGAAAATTACTTATCACGGACATTCATGTGTGTCGATCGAAATGAAAAATGGTGAACGCTTGATTATCGACCCGTTTATTACAGGCAATCCGTTAACAGATTTAACAGTGGATAAGGTAGAAGTAGACTGGGTTTTAGTTACTCATGGGCACAACGATCATGTAGGAGACATGGTGCCGATTGCTAAACAAAATGATGCAACGATTATCAGCATTGTTGAGATTACAAATTATGCGGAACAGTTAGGTGCCAAAGGACATGGGATGAATATTGGTGGAAAATATGAATTTCCATTTGGGATCGTAAAATTTGTTCCTGCTCAACACAGCTCAAGTTATGAGGTAGCTGGCACACCGCTTTATATGGGCGAACCTAGTGGGATTGTGATCCAAGCAGAAGGAAAAACGATCTATCACGCAGGAGATACCGCTGATTTTAGTGATTTGGCTTTACTTGCCGAACAATTTACCATTGATGTTGCCTTTTTACCAATTGGTGATAATTTTACAATGGGACCAGAAGATGCAGCGAGAGCAGCGAAACGGATTGGCGCTAAGCTAGTCGTTCCTATCCATTACAATACATTTCCTGTTATCCAACAAGATCCTCAACTATTTATTGAGAAGTTGGTAGGGAACGAAGGAAAAATAATGAGCGTTTCTGAAACGCTAGAAGTGTAGGTTAAAGATATGGCGACGAAACATGACTTGATTTTAGAATATATCGAAAGCTTACCGGTTGGAAATCGTATTTCAGTCAGAAGCATAGCAAAAGAATTAAACGTAAGTGAAGGAACGGCCTATCGTGCCATCAAGGATGCTGAAAATATCGGATTAGTTTCAACGATCCAACGTGTCGGAACAATCCGGATTGAGCGAAAATTGAAAAAACATATTGAACGACTAACGTTTGGGGAAGTCGTCAGGATCATTGAAGGAGATGTATTGGGAGGCGCAACAGGATTAGACAAAGTATTGAATAAATTTGTGATCGGTGCGATGACGAAACATGCGATGGAACGCTATATCACACCAGGATCACTGATGATCGTCGGTAACCGTTCGGAAGTTCAAAAATTAGCTTTAGAAGATGGAGCCGCCGTGCTGATTACTGGTGGATTTGACACTACCCCCGAGATTGCTCACTTAGCAGATGAATTAGCGATGCCGATTCTTCGTACGACTTATGATACCTTTACCGTAGCAACGATGATCAACCGTGCTTTGAGTGATCAATTGATTAAAAAAGACATTATGCTTGTCAGTGATATCTATATGTCAGCAGAAAAGACACACTACCTGCTACAAACAGATACGATCACCGATTATCAAAAACTATCAGAGGAAACGCACCATTCACGATTTCCAGTAGTGAACCGTCACATGCGCTTGATGGGAATTATTACTGCTAAAGATGTACTTGGTAAAGCAGATACACAAGTAATTGAGCGGGTCATGACAAAAGACCCGATCAGTGTGAAAAAAACCATGAGTGTTGCTTCTGTCAGCCATCAAATGATCTGGGATGGTTTAGAAGTCATGCCAGTCGTTTCGGATGATTTGACACTTGAAGGGCTGATTACTCGGCAAGATGTGATGAAAGCCATGCAGTTAGTTCAGCGACAACCGCAAATTGCAGATACGATCTCTGACCAAATCTCAGGAGGAATCCAAACGATCGATCGAGACCGAGACGGGAATCTTTTGGCAAATCCAAAGTTTAAATTTGTGGTTACCCCTCAAATGGTCAATGGGGTCGGTACGATTTCATTTGGTGTATTAAGTGAGATCCTTTCTGATGTTGCACAAAAAACCATGGTATTAAATCAACGCAGAAATATCATGATCGAACAGATGAGTCTCCATTATCTACGTTTAATCCAACTTGAAAGCGAATTGGATATTCGTCCGAGAGTGCTTGAAATTGGTCGGAGATCAGCCAAACTAGACATTGAAGTATATATCGAAAATACGATCGTTTCCAAGGCAATCGTTGTTTGCCAAGTAATGGAACGTTCATAGAAAGCAGGGAAATAATGACTGTCCAATCTGAAATTTTAGCAGAAATAAAAACATATGATCGAATCATCATCCATCGACATCAACGTCCTGACCCAGATGCTTTAGGTTCTCAAGTAGGTTTAGCAGAGATTTTAAGAGCAACGTTTCCTCAAAAAGAAATTTACCAAGTCGGGGAAACTGTGGAGGGCTTGCGCTTTTTAGCAGAAATGCAAATAGTTGATGATCAAGTGTATGAAGGAGCTTTGGTCATCGTCACTGATACAGCAAATGCGCCTAGAATCAGTGATGATCGTTTTAAGTTAGGTGAAAAATTGATAAAAATTGATCATCATCCAAATGATGAACCGTATGGTGATCTAGTCTGGGTCGATACGAAAGCCAGCAGTTGTAGTGAGATGATTACGGAGTTTGCCCTCATGTTTCCAAATGAGTTAACGTTGAATACCAGTGCAGCGCGTTTGCTTTATGCTGGGATTGTAGGAGATACAGGACGCTTCCTATATCCAGCTACAACCGCCAGGACGTTGGAAATTGCAGCAGATTTAAGACGTTATCCTTTTGATGCCAGTGCATTGAATCGTGAAATTGAACAAATGCCGATGAAAGTTGCTAAACTTTCAGGTTATTTATACCAAAATATCCAGGTTGATGAAAATGGCGCAGGAAAAGTGATTTTATCACAAGAACTCCTTTCGCAATACGGAATTGATGATTCTGAAACAGCAGCTGTTGTTTCCTTGCCTGGTGTCATTGATGAGGTATTAGCTTGGGGAATCTTTGTGCAACAACCTGAAGGATATTACCGTGTACGGTTACGTTCGAAAGGCCCGATCATTAATGAATTAGCGAAAAAGCATCATGGTGGTGGCCACCCGCTCGCAAGTGGCGCAAGTGCGAAAGATTTAGCGGAAGTGGCAGAAATTTATGACGAAATCAAAGAGATTTGTCATGCGTATCAAAGATAGTAACTATTTTAGAAGAGAGAGTTGTTCGTTGTAAAAATGATTTTTACTAAACTTTGTTTTAAAAATCACAAGTCTCTCTTTTCAAAAGACACGTTATCCGTTACAATAATGCTCAACGCTATTTTTAAAGGAGAAAGAAGATGACATTACCAAACTGCCCACAATGCGGCTCTGAATACACTTACGAAGATCGAGGATTATTTATTTGTCCTGAATGTGCAAATGAATGGACAAATGAAGAACAGGACCAAGTAGATGGCTTGATCGTTCTTGATGCTAATGGTAATCCTTTGGCAGAAGGCGATAGTGTGACAGTGATCAAAGATTTAAAAGTGAAAGGTGCATCTGGTGCCATCAAACAAGGAACAAAAGTGAAAAATATTCGTCTAGTGGAAGGCGACCATAACATTGATTGTAAAGTCGATGGATTTGGACCGATGAAATTAAAATCAGAATTTGTTAAAAAAATCTAATACACTCAAGGTATTTTCACCTTCTTTTTAGATCACTCATGGTAAAATAAGTTAAAATAAAAAGGAGTGGATTTATCATGTATGGATATGGCATGTATGGCTTTTTTGATCCTACATTTTTGTTAGTGATCATTGGATTAGTTATTTCCGGTATTGCCTCAGCTTATGTGAACAGTACTTTTCGTAAATATGACAAAATCAGAAGTAAGAATAATGTGACGGGTACTCAAGCAGCGCAATACATTTTACAAAGTCAACAAATTAATGATGTCGGTGTCCAACAAATTGCAGGAGATTTGACCGATAATTATAATTCAGGAAATAAAATGTTGAGCTTATCACAAGCAACGGCACAGTCTACTTCGGTAGCTGCAATTGGTGTTGCTGCCCATGAATGTGGGCATGCGGTACAAGATGCTGTTGGTTATGCGCCACTAAAGATTCGTGCCGCACTGGTTCCAGTGGCTAATTTTGGTTCGATGATTTCATTTCCATTGATTTTGATTGGTGTTTTACTGAGCTGGAATGATACATTGATCAACATCGGTATTTTTGCTTTTTCACTTGCGCTTTTGTTTCAGCTAGTTACATTACCAGTCGAATTTAATGCATCCAGACGAGCCATTCAAATTCTAAGCGAAGGTGGTCTTCTGACAGCAGAAGAAGTACCAATGGCTAGACACGTACTCTTTGCCGCAGCATTGACATACGTAGCTGCAGCACTTGCCACTTTCTTACAATTGCTTCGTTTGATCTTATTATTCGGTGGTAATCGTAGAGACTAGTACATGGGACATTATTAAGGTCCTTACTAGCAATGAAAAATCGTAAGTAATTATCGTTAAACCGCTTTGACCTGGTTCAAACGCGAAGAGTTGAATAAGATAGGGCTATCTATCAAGATAATAGTTAAGTATAGGACAACAGGTTGTCCTATACTTTTTTGGCTTGTTTCAGCTATTTTCCAGCTTAAGGAAACAAAAGGATTATTTTTGGTGGAGTCTTTGTATCAGATGGAATAAATGGAGCCAAAGTTCATCTTCACGTTCAGGGTCAAGATAAAAGATATCTGCCGTTTGTTGTTGGGTATCGAACCAATCAGTGACGATTAAATCAGCTTCTTCAGGGTTTTCGGTGATTTGTAAAAACTGATGATTAAAAATATTTTTTAATAATTTTTCGATGTGGTAGTTTCCCGAAAAGACCTTGCTTATCTGTAGATGTATCGCTAATTTTTTATTTTCTTCCGATTTTAAAAGTGTATAGATCAGGCGACTAAGATGTTCGTGCAGTAAATTTTGGCTTGGTTGAGAAGTAAACGTGTCAGCGATGATCATTTGTATTTTTTTTAATCGTTGATCCGAGGCATCGATTTTCATATTTTCAGAAGGATAATAAAGTGCATGGAAGTAATCGATTTTTTCTTGGAATAAAAAAATAAACGTTGTCAGCATCATAATCAAATAATGGTAATAATATTTCTTTTCACCAGCAGATATCGAAGGGAATGACTCAGCTATTTTTTTGATCAGAAAAGAAACTTGTCGACAAAGCGAATGATTACTTTTAGAAAACTCATAGCCAAAGAGTGTTTTTTGTTGTTCGGGAATGAGGTTAGGAAAAAAATAGCAAAGTAAAAAATTAAAGTATAGTACTTCATTTTGGACAAGACTTTCAGGCAAGGATTGGGACAATTGTTTTTTCAATTCGCCGCTAAAATCTTTTGTAGAAGTTAAAATTTTCATTGTTTCATAGCTTTCTAAGAGGCTAGCATCTGGTAATTGATGATGAGCAGATCGCATTAAAAAGATTGCCACTAATAAGTAAACTTTTTCTTGTATCTTTGATGTTTTCTTGGTCATCAAAAGCTCATTGGATAAATGAGTATGCTTTACTTGGGAAAGTTTCATATTTGTCAAAGGCCAATCAATCCCCTGAAAAGCATCAGAAAAAAAGAAATACATATAAATTCTAATCGATAATTCATCGCCTTTCAAAATGTAACAATTTTGGCGAGAGATGATTTGCAGATGGAACTTTTTAAGTGATTTGTTTAATTGATTAGTTAGTTTTTCTAAATAAGAAGGAGATATGTACAACTTTTCCAGTAATATTTTTTTTGAAACACGACTGTGTGGCGAATCAAAAAGTAACAATAAAAAATTAAAACGATTTGATTCGCGTAGGAAAAACAATTTTATATAATGAAAGATCGCCATCTTTTCATCTTTATGTTGTGAATCTAATTTCAGTTCGCCTTTGGCAGTTGAGTAAATGAATCTAGGGATACTTAGTTGTTGAAAAATAGTCCCGTTTAATTTGCGGATGATTTCTTTGATCGTTCTCTTAGGGATTGATAGAACCTGAGATAATTCACGTAAGGAACATTTATTGGTTTGAACAATGGTATAGAATACTAACAATTCCTTCTTTTTTGCGTCCGTTAACATAAGTTGCTCCTTTTCCTTTTATTTTTTGTCCATGGGAGGACATAAACTGTGAGTGGAAAGAGTTTTTAATGTATGTTATTCTCACATAGTAGTAGTTGTTGTATGTGCATGTTGTTATTTAAATGGTATATAACAATCGTTTATTCTATTGTTGTTTTTTTCGCTCATTTTGTCAAGTTATAACAGATTAAATAATCAATTTATATAACAAAAACATTGTTATTTAGCTGATTTTGTTATGTTGGGTTTTGAGTGCTGAAGAAAGTTATTAATAAAATAAGCTTCTTGTTGAAATTGTACCTAAATATATTTTTTTGATGTTATGTTGTTATTTTTAATGGGGGATTAGTACTGTCCTCTAAATAATAATGTCTTTAATTTAGAGATGACTAAAAATAATGTCTTTTTAAAAGAAAATGATCAAAAGTGAGAAAGGAAGAATTGTATGAGTAGAGTAACAAATTTTAGCAAAGAGTATTTACTCTTTAAAAGTATGGTATATGCTGAAGAAAATGGCTTATCAAAGATAACAGCTAGGAGTTTAGCTTCTTTTTGTGGCTGTTCCACTTATCCGATTTATGCCCACTTTAAATCAATACGTATATTAAAAGAAAAAATACTTGAAGAAATAACGATCTGTTTTGATCGCTATTTATCAGAATATGTCATTGATGATTTCTTCAGTATCGTCCATCTACTAAAAGAGTTCTTTTCAATCCATGAAAGCATTCGTGGAGTAGTGATTAAGTCTGAGTTAGATATGGCTTCCTTATTTAAACGTGCGTTTTCAGAATATGTTAAAGAACATACTGGGATCAAAGAGCCTTACTTATTAGAATTACTTTGGCTCAATGCATTAGGCAGTTTGAACTCAGATCGATCTTCTCATGAATTTTTTGAAACAATGACATTGATTTGGAATAAATTGGCTGAGTTGGAAGAGAACTTGCCTGAAGTATTAACAAATATTGAATATTCCCCTAAGTAAATGGATGAAACGATGCTGAAGCGTCCTTTCATATAGATGATCAGAAAAATTGGTGGTAGCGTTTTATTTTTCGGCGATTTTGAAAGTGAAAAAGGGTAAATAGTTCGTTTATCTTTTTATCTATGCTATGATTAATATAGATAAAAGGAGCTGATAATGATGAAAACATCAACAAAAGTAACAATTGGATTAGGTGTCGCAGCAGCAGCAAGCGTAGCGACAGCAGTAGTTGTTTCGGGAAAAGTCATTGAAAAAATCCATCATTTGACGAACCGGGCAAAAGTAAAAAAGTTCGTTAATGAGACATTTGATGGAAACGAAAAACTACTAGATATCGTTGAACATTTATCGGATAGTGATTTAGATTCTTTGATGGGAATCCTGGCGAAGATCAAGTCAGGCAAAAAGAAAATTTCTGTCTATGGGGATTCTCTAAAAGGATCAACGGAAGATGTGAAAGACCGTTTACTCCATTACGTTGATAAAATCATGTGATGCAACAAAAAAAGTAAAGTTAAAAGTACAAAAAGAGCGAAAGTATTAGAAAATGGGACAAACATTATTGGTTTGTCTCACGAACGAATACTTTCGCTTTTTGTGTTCAATGTGTTTGTTCTTGCAGTAAGAGCAAATGACAAAACAGTAAATCATTTGCTTCTTTTAAGTTGAACCCAGTTTGTTCTTGGAATTTTTCGATTTTGTATTTCAATGTATTTCGATGAAGAAAGAGTGATTTAGCTGTCGAACTAATATTACCTAAATTTTTCCATAACACTGAAATGATCTCTTCCATTTCTGTCCGTTTGACCATCTCCTGATAACTTGCAATTAACTGATTGTTGTTCATTGTTCCTTTTGTATAATGATGTAAAGCCACCTCCGATAATGAGATTGCGCCACCATGTAAAGCAAAGTGCTTTTTTTCTTCAAAAAATATTTTCCGCTCTTCAAAAAACAGTTCTGAAAAATTGGGAGAAGGCAAATGAAATGAGCCAATAAATACTTGGGTAGTAATTTCAAAGTCTGCATCTAATGAAAGAAAAATACCTCTTAGCTCAGAAATTTCTAGATAACTAGGACATTTTTTTTCAATCAGTACAGCATCGGTTTCTGTATAAAAGAAAAAATCTTCTAAGTGGAAAAACATTTCACCGATTGTTTCTTGCCATTGGCGCTTAAGAAATTCTCCTCTTGGATCAATGTGAAATTGAATCATGCGAAAGCTTTCTTCTGCTACTAGCGGTTTATTTTCAAATAGATAATGATACCATGGATGATTATCTTCGACAGTAGCTACAGGGAATAACGCTTTCAAAATATTTGTTTCTTGTGTCGAAATCGTCGATTGATCGATCCATAAAAAATAATCATCAATTGCTAAAGAGAGAATTCCTTTATCGGAAGCAGGGGAATTTTTTTTCTGTGCATTAGGATAAAGTGTTATCAGTTTTGTCAAGTCCATCAAAGTCACCTCATGTTTTATTTTACCATAAGACAAAAAGCTAGTTACAACCTTTTTGACTTATGCTAAAGTTAAGCAAGAAAACGAAAAGTAGGGGATCGATTGGAAATGAAGGAAATCGATAATGAAAAACATGAAAAATGGATGCGTTTAGCCATTGAAGAAGCTCAGAAAGCCCAACAATTAGCGGAAGTACCAATTGGAGCGATTGTTGTTTTAAATGATGAAATCATTGGAAGAGGCTATAATTTAAGAGAAACCACGCAAGACGCAACCACGCATGCGGAAATGATTGCGATCCGTGAAGCTTGTCAAAATGTTGGAAGTTGGCGTTTAGAAGAAGCCCAATTATATGTGACGCTCGAGCCTTGTCCTATGTGTAGCGGTGCGATGATTTTATCTCGAGTCAAAGAAGTATACTTCGGTGCGTATGATCCAAAGGGCGGAACAGCGGGAACATTAATGAATTTGTTGACAGATGAACGCTTTAACCACCAAGCCCATGTAGTAGGAGGCGTTTTGGAAACGGAATGTGGCCAACTTTTAACGGATTTTTTTAGAGAGTTGCGCTTAAGAAAAAAGAAATTAAAAAAAGGCTAGCCAAATAAAAAAAAATCAGGTATACTATTATTTGCCGAAAGGCTAGGACAATGGCGGGCTTGTGAAGCGTGTCAGATCTGGAAGGAAGCAGCACTAAGCAGGATCCGCCATGTGTCTGATTAAAACGAATCTTAAAAGCGTGATAGGTAGTACTTTACTACTTGTTACGTTTTTTTTTGTATAATGAACCAGTGTCTCTTTAGTTTTTTAGGTACTTTATTTGTATTTTATAGAGAAGTAAATAGATAGAGTATAATTGTTATTGGTGAAAAGACAGCATTCCATACCAATGACCTAAAAATAAATAATCGAAAGAGGTACATATTGATGGAAACGGAACACAAGCAAATGATATAAACGACGGTATGCAGATGGCTAGTGACTATCTTGGGCTACAATTGTCTTATTATATTGAGGAAGAAAATAAATTGCCGTCTAGCTCAAGTGTAAACAATATTAATGTAGAAAACTATTTCCCTTTTGAGCAGACGAATACATACAATAAAGAGGATTCATTTGTCACGCTTGTTTCAGTTAATATAAAAGAGTATCTGGACATGGAAAAGAGAGAACGTAAAAATGTGTCTATTCCTAAGTGGGCAGATAAATTAGGCAAAGAATTGAAGATCAATTTTTCTGAAACATTGACACATGCGATTTTAAAGAAAGCAGAAGAAGTAAAAAATAATTAAAATAAATGACAAGAAAAAAGCCTGGAATAAAATTTAACTTTAGTCCAAAATATGAATTTTACAAATATTCACAACGAATATTTTGTAAAATTCTTTTTTTGAATAAGCAGAGAACTTGATAAAATGACAGCTCTAAATTTAATAGTGAACGAATAAATTGACTTAAGAACAGTGAAAAGTTGAAAGAATCATTTGAGTGATTTTGCTCAAATGATTCTTTTTTTTGTCACAAATTTTATTATTTTCCAACATATCTAAATGGAAACAAAAATCTTTAGCAAAGTAGTGAAAGGAAGGTCTGACAATGTAAAAAGAAGAATAGTGTATCAAACAAATGATGAAAGCTAAAAGCAAGGGACTCAAAACTGCAAACTAATGTCTGTTATGGAGGGCATTTCTTTCGCAGTCATTACGTTTAAAAGGAGGTGTTAGTATGACGGCATTAACGAAAGTCTTTGCTAGTGATCAAGCATTAATTCACAGTTTTTTTCTAGTGGTTCTATTAGATCTCATAACAGGTTGGCTTAAAGCAAAAGTCAATCATGTTTGGTATTCAACGCTAAGTTGGCGAGGACTTTGGAAAAAACTCAGTCATTTTGTGTTATTGATCCTGACGGGAGTCGTTGATTTTGTGTTGATCCAAAACGGCGTTCATTTTGAATTTACGTTAGTAAAGGTTTTTACGACTTGCCTGATTTTCACTGAGATTGGGAGCATTTTGACCAATATTGCTGAGTCAGAAGTAACGACTTATTTTGAGGGGATTTTAAAATCAATTCAAGACAAAATGAAACCAAAACAATAACGAAACAGAGAACGATTAGGAAGGATCAAAGTGAATTTACCGAGATACTACGTGACAATGACTTTTTTATTTACTAACAAAGCAACCTAGGCACAGCTTTTTAGAAAAAAGTGAAAGATTTTATTTTTTCTGTCACAAATCACTAAAATAGCTCACATATCTATGTGATTCGAATCAAATGATCAAAATAATTTTTTAGGAGGATGAAAGATAACAGTAAGTAATAAGCTGTGTACATTTAAAGGCGCAACTAATATGAAAAAATGATTGAAAGTAAGGAGCGAACAACTATTATGGGACAATTTGAAACAGCAAAAACAATTTGGGATTACTTGGTCAGTCAAGGTTGGTCAAAAACCGCAGTTGCTGGATTATTAGGGAACATGCAATCAGAAAGTGGCATTATTGCCGACCGATGGGAGAGCGACATTGTCGGAAATATGTCTGGTGGATACGGACTAGTGCAATGGACACCAGCATCTAAATATATCAATTGGGCAAATGCGAATGGATTAAATTACAAAGATGTCATTTCTCAATGCAAACGTATTGAGTGGGAGGTAGCAAACAATCAACAATTTTATAATATATCTATGACGTTTCAACAATTTAAGACAAGTAACAAATCTCCAGAAGAACTGGCGAATATTTTCATTCAATATTATGAAAGACCAGCAAATGCAAACCAACCAGCAAGAGCGCAACAAGCTAGATACTGGTACCAACAATTAAACCGAACAAAAGTCGTGGATTGGTTCAATAAACATCGTGGACAGATAACCTATTCCATGACTGGTTCAAGAAACGGTACAGATGGAACGGCAGATTGTTCTGGAAGTATTACTCAAGCAGTCAAAGACAGCTCTGGAATTCCTTATAGCTATTTATATAATACGGTTACCCTTGGTGGTTATCTCCAAAGATGTGGTTATGTATTAGTTTTAGTCGGAAATTCAAACGCTTCCAATCTCTCTCAGCTGAAAGATGAGGATATTGTTTTACTTTCTGGTGGGTCCTCGATGGCTGATTCAGGTGGTGCGATTGGACATACAGGTGTGATTACTGGTGGTGGTAAAAACATCACTTCAACTTGTTACTATACGCAAGGAGAAAAAAATACTGCGATTCAAGAATTACGTTTTGATAAAAATTATATCGTTGCAAATGGGTTTCATTATTATGAAGTTTGGCGTTTTTCTGGCGGTTTTAATCAATCAAGTTCAACAGGAATAACTAATGACCCAACGCCACCTTCATTTTCGACAAATGTTCATTATAGTTTACGAGTGTTGGGGGGAGCTTGGTTAGGAGAAATCACTAACTTTAACAATTCAGATTCTAATGGTTTTTCAGGATTACCGAATCATCAACACGATATGCTATATATCAAGGTTGATAAAGGAACATTACGTTATCGAGTACACACGATGACAAGCGGTTGGTTAGATTGGGTTAGTAAAGGTGATCCAAATGATATGGTCAATGGATGTGCAGGGAATCCTGGAGAAGCGATTGATGGTGTACAAATCTATTACACAACACCTGCTGGAGAAACTTATTCACAAGCATATTACCGTTCACAAACGACCGCTCGTGCTGACTGGTTACAAACTTGTTGCGATGATGGAACATCGATCGTCGGTTACGATGGTTGGGCAGGAATGTTTGGCGAACCGCTAGACCGTCTGCAAATCGGGATTGCGAAATCCAATCCTTTATTTACTTATTCACCAGGGGTAAATAATGGGGGAAGTTTTTCTACCAATGTTCACTATGGGTTACGTGTGTTGGGCGGAAGTTGGTTAGGAGAAATTACCAATTTCAATGATGTCGATTCCAACGGTTTTTCAGGATTGCCAAATAATCAACATGACATGCTTTATATCAAAGTAGATGCGGGAACGATTCGTTATCGAGTCCATACGGTAAAAAGTGGTTGGTTAGATTGGGTCAGCAAAGGTGATCCAAATGATATGGTCAATGGATGTGCAGGAAATCCTGGTGAAGCCATCGATGGTGTGCAACTTTACTATACAACACCTACAGGTAAGACATTATCGCAAGCCTACTACCGTTCTCAAACGACCGCCCGAGCTGGTTGGCTAGGAGTATGTTGTGATGATGGCACCTCTATCGCTGGCTATGATGGCTGGGCAGGAATGTTTGGCGAACCATTGGATCGTCTACAAATCAGCATAGCTGCATCTAATCAATTTTTTGATTAAAAAAACTTCAATTAGTTGGCTGAAAAGAGAAAAATGAGAAACTGATTGCTACTTGATTACTACTTGATTATTACTGAAGAAGTAGTGATAGAAGAGTTAGTTTTAAGAAATAAGCCGAAGAATTCCGACATTCGTCCTGCGTATATTGGAAATTCTACGGCTTATTTCTGTCGATTTGATTGAAAGTTAGCTGACGAATGAATGGGCAATGCCAATAGAATTATGTCTATTGATCATGTTTTGCTGTAACGTATTTTTTCATCACTTTTCTACCCCGAATCGCTAGCTAGAGATAGACTGATTATTACTTTGATCCGATATTATCCACAAGGCTAACGTTTAGAATGGAGTCTATTCACAGCGGAGGAATTTGATTTTCTTTAAAATCTTTCAAAGTGAACAAAGAAAAAGCCTATGGTATGATAAAGAAAAGTGAGGCGAAAGAATAAGATGGAAAAAATAGTTCTATTACATACGAATGATTTACACTCGCATCTAGAAAACTGGCCTAAAATCAGAAGGTTTATTGAGCAAAAAAAGCGTGAAAACGAAAAAAAAGAAAATACCACGACCATCACTGTTGATTTAGGTGACTTTGTTGATCGCTGGCACCCGCTATCAGAAGCAACCGATGGACAAGCAAATGTTGAACTAATGAATAACGTAGGCTATGATGCTGTGACGATAGGTAATAATGAAGGCGTGGGAAATGCCAAGGATCAATTGAATCATCTTTATGATCAGGCAAACTTTGATATTTTATTGGATAATTTGTTTGATAAACATCTGTTGCAACCGCCGAAATGGGCAAAAAAGTACAAGATCATTGAAACTCCTCAACAGACTAAAATCGGCTTACTGGCTTTGACGGCTCCTTTTCCCTTAACATATAGTCCAAATGGTTGGGATATCAGAAACCCTTATGATATTTTGCCTGAATTGGTGGAAGAACTAAGACCAAAAGTAGACATCTTGGTATTGATGAGTCATCTAGGTATCCAAGACGATCGTCAGATTGCCCAAGAACTTCCGTCAATCGATGTAATCTTAGGCTCACATACGCATCATTTGCTGATTGATGGTCAAATCGTTAATGGTGTTCAGCTTGCAGCAGCGGGAAAATATGGACAATACGTTGGAGAGGTTCACCTCACCGTTGATGAGCATAAAAACATCATCCAAAAATCAGCTCGGGCTATTCCAACAGAAACGATGACGACGTTTATTGAAGATGAGCAGGAAAGCCATGATTATTTAACTAAAGGGCACGAACTATTAGCGGCAAAAAAAGTAGCCAAGTTACCTTATGATTTATCGGTAGATATTTTTGCAGAACATTCTTTTATCTATGAGGCGTTAGAAGCAGTCAAGTATCGTGGGCAAACACAAGGCGCAATGCTAAATAGTGGGTTGTTTTTAACTGGATTACCAGCAGGGTTGATCAATCAGGATCAACTGCATACGGCATTACCTCATCCAATGCATTTACTGAATGTCACACTTAAAGGAAGTGATTTGATTCGATTGGTATTAGAAATCGAAAAAAATCGTGCCTTTTTACGCAATTACCCAATCAGAGGTATGGGATTTCGGGGGAAAATTTTTGGACAAGTGGTTTATAGTGGGATCTCTTATGATGCAGTGAATCATCAAGTTCACTGGTTGAATCAGCCGATAGATAACGAGCGTCGATATACATTTACAACAGTGGATCATTTTATGTTTGTACCTTTCTTTCCAACGATTGAGATTGCTGGTGAAAATGAATTTTTATTTCCGGAATTTATTCGTAGCGTAGTAGGGGAATACTTAAATGCTCACTATCCAATAAAATAAAAACAAGGTATAATAGGAACGATAGGTGGTGAAAGCATGTCGGCAAAACAAAAAGAGCAACACGCCGTTGAAGCTAAAACAAAAGAAAAACAGACAGCGAAAAATGTCGAGGACCATACGGTGACAGAAGAAATCACCGCCGTGTTAGAAGAAATTATCGAAGAACCCAAACCGGAGAAAGTAAAGGGAGAAATCATTACTTTCATCGATGAGAAGAATTTTTTGATTGGCGAACAGCACTATCGCCTAGTAAAGGATCATCGAGAGGGGTTCAATCCAGAAAAACTTGGCGAAAGATATAGTGAAGTCTTGTCGCGTTATGACTATATCGTTGGTGATTGGGGCTATGAACAATTAAGATTAAAAGGATTTTTCCGAGTAGATAACAGACGTGCTCATCCCGACCAACGAATTGATGCTTTGGAAGATTATTTGTATGAGTATTGTAATTTTGGTTGCGCTTATTTTGTGATTGAACAAATCGGAGGTAAGAAGGAAAAAAATACTCCTCGCCGAAGAAAAAAGAAAAATCAAAACCAACATCGTGCGTACATTGATGAGAAAAAAGGACCCGTTTCTTCAAATCACAAAAAACCGGTCATCAAAAAAAGAAAAACAGAACAAAAAAAGACTGAAAAAACATCAACTAAACCAAAAGCCAACACTAATTTTACGATAAGACAAAGGGAAGAGTAAAGATGGATTATAAAGGATATTTGATTGATTTAGATGGAACGATTTATCGGGGGACTGAACCTATACCTGCTGGGAAACGTTTTGTGGAGGCTCTTCAGGCAAAAAAACAGCCTTTTCTGTTTGTTACGAATAACACCACAAAAAGTCCACAGGCAGTAGCCAATCGCTTGGCAGATGAATTTGATATACACGTCAGCCCAGAAACTGTTTACACAGCTTCTTTAGCAACGATCGATTTTATGCACGCTGCCGGGAAAGGAAACACGTTTTATGCCATAGGTGAAGCTGGTTTGATCGATTTGATTTTAGAAGCAGGATTTGTCTGGGACGAAGAAAATCCCGATTATGTAGTAGTCGGTCTAGATAATTATCTGACGTATGAAAAAGTAGTCAAAGCGACTCTTGCGATCCAAAAAGGGGCAACATTTATTGGAACAAATCCAGATAAAAATATTCCAACTGAGCGTGGGCTGCTGCCAGGTGCAGGATCGGTTATTTCGTTCGTGGAGACAGCTACACAGACGCCGCCGATTTATATTGGCAAACCAGAAGCGATCATTATGGATAAGGCGGTAGAAAAATTAGGTTTAACGAAAGCAGATGTCATCATGGTTGGAGACAACTATGAAACAGACATCCAAGCAGGGATTCGAAATGGGATTGATACGTTGTTGGTGCTCTCAGGATTTACGAAAGCTGAGGATGTACCTTTATTACCGGTACCTGCTACACACGTTCTCCGTTCGTTAGATGAGTGGAGTTTCTAGAATGAGAAAAACAAAATGGGTGTGGGGAGAATATGCGGGTTTGGTTTGTCTATTCTTCATGCTGATCAGTCTGGCGATCGCGATAACAATCAATTTTCGCTTTCTCTATGAACTAGACATCAAATATCTGAACATATTGGATCATACTACGCTTGATCAAGAAACTTTATTGAAAAATTTTGATCAATTAATGGCTTATTTAAATAATCCTTTTCAGAAGGAGTTAAGTCTGCAAAATTTTCCTATTTCTGCAAGTGGAGCACATCATTTTTATGAAGTCAAAAAACTTTTTTTACTTAACTATTTTGTGCTGCTGTTGACGTTGATACCTAGTATCTACTATCTCTTTTATCTGAAACGTCATAAGCGTTTTTGGCGTTTAGTTCAACCGTTTAAGATTGGAATGCTCGTACCGATTGTTTTTGGCTTTTTTATGTTGGTAGGATTTGATCGCTTTTTTATCTTATTCCATGAAACATTTTTTAACAACGACGATTGGCTGTTTGATCCGACAACCGATCCAATCATTAACGTCTTACCAGAACAATTTTTTATGCATAGTTTTATTTTATTTTTTATTTTGATTGAACTCTTTTTTGCTTTTTTTGTGATCATTGGAAAAAGAGAGCTAAAAAGAAGTTAAAATCAAACATAGAATAGAACAAATCATAATGCCTATTTTGTTTCAATAGAATAAAAAAAGCCCGAGACAAGGAGATTGTCTCGGGTTTTTGCTTTAAACGGTGTTCAAAGAGCTGTCCTTCAGTATTAAGTCAAAAAATATCAAAACATGAAAAGCTGTTTCGAGATTTTCATCCTTAATACTCAGGGCAAAACGCTCTTTTCACAACCTCTTTCTCTAAACGGTGTTCAAACATCAGCTCCTTGAAATAAGCCTGAATTTTTCAAAATATGAGAAGCTATTTTAAAAAATTCTTTCTTATTGTCATCGGAGCTATACGATGTTTTCACAACCTCTGATTCACGGTGTTCAAAGAGCTGTCCTTCGGTATTAAGTCAAAAAATCTCAAAACATGAAAAGCTGTTTCGAGATTTTCATCCTTAATACTCAGGACAAAACGCTCTTTTCACAACCTCTGATTCACGGTGTTCAAGAAGCAACTCCTCAGCAATAAGCGATGATTTTCTAAAATATGAGAAGCTATTTTAGAAAATCCTCTCTTATTCGCTCGGAGCTGATCGCTTCTTTCACAACCTCTTATTGAGTCAAACGACTGCGTTTTTCTGGCTCTTGGTGAGCAAGACGACTGGCAGCAGAGGCAGCGATTGCACCCACGATGTCATCCAAGAAAGTATGCACATTTTTTCCGTCATGGCTATTTAATTTTTGTAAAATACCAGGCTTTACTTTATCGATATAGCCATAATTAGTGAAACCGATTGTCCCATAGACATTTACAATTGATAAGGCTAGTATTTCATCGATCCCATACAGTCCTTCATCATCTTCAATGATATGTTGGAGCGGTGACATCAACTTATTTTCTTCTGCTAAAATATCTAATTGAACCCCAGTTATGATCGCGTTATGGACTTCACGTTTGGTTAAGACAGCGTGAACACTTTGGATACAATCTGCTAAAGTAAGATCAGTAATGTAATCTTTTTGTAAAAACATCACTAGCTCAGCAATGTCTTCAAGGGTTACTCCACGCTCATTGAGCAATTCACGTGCTTTTTCTTCTAGCGTTTCAGTTTTGATAACCATTTTCTTCCTCCTTTTGCTTCTGTGAATCAACTATACTGTTAGCCTACCAAATAAAAAAGCAAGAAACAAATGTTGTCTCCTCTGCTTTGGACAAAATGGTCAAAAATCATTCAAGCTATCCTATTTCGGAGGAACTTTTTTATCATATAAACTGGTACTATGTCCAGGTTGTGTGCGTTCTTTAGGGTTAATAAAGTGTAACGCATTATTGACAGCTGTAGGTGCTTCGCCAAATCCAGTAGCGATCAATTTTACTTTTCCTTTGTAAGAACAGATATCGCCAGCAGCATAAACGCCTGGTATCGAGGTTGACATATCTGAGTTTACTGAAATTGCATTTCTGGTACTTTCAAGTCCCCATGTTGAAAGATGTTCTAGATTTGAGGTGAATCCATAATTAACAATCAATGAATCAATCAGTAACTCAATTGTTTCCTCGCTTTTTACCCGTTTTAAGCGAACAGCAGTCAATTCCCCATTTTCTCCAGATAATTCATCGATGAGATAGGGAGTTAAAAGATTGACTGATGAAGCTTTCAATAAGTTTACACTATGCTCATGAGCTCTAAATTCTGGCCGGCGATGGATAAGATAAACTTCACTCGCAATCGGTTCTAGCATCAACGCCCAATCAATTGCTGAATCACCACCACCTGCAATTGCTACTTTTTTACCAGCATATTTCATTAAATCGTTCACAAAATAATCGAGACCGTGATGCTCATAAGTTGTTGCTTCTGGTACATTTAATTTTCTAGGTTGAAAAGAACCGCTTCCTAAAGTCAAAATGACTGCTTTTGAATAGTGGATTCCTTTAGTAGTTGTGATCTCAATTATTTCATCTTCTTTAGTAATAGAAAGAACTTCCTCATTCAAATGAAAAGAGTGATTGAATGTGGTTAACTGTTTTTCCAGATTTGCTACTAAGTCACTGGCTTTCACGGCGGGATAGCCGGGAATATCATAAATATATTTTTCTGGGTAAAGCGTTGCTAATTGCCCACCTAGTTGAGGTAAACTGTCAATGATCTTAGTTTTTGCTTGACGCATACCTGCGTAAAACGCTGCAAACATCCCTACTGGTCCTGCACCGATAATTGTAATATCATAGATTTCCATAGAAAACTTCCTCCTCATACCCACACTATAGCAGAATTTAATTGAGAATACTTCTCAAACAAATGATTTATTTCTAATTCTTAAGGAGGTTGGGGCAGAAGCGAAAACGATCTCTCGTGAAATCTACTGGTTCACATATTTAAAAATACTCGTGGATTATTTTTTAAGTCAGAGAAACGCAGAAAAGTATCTATCATTTGATAAAAAGTATATAATCATTTTTACATAAGGATGAGTCTTTTTGTTTTCTTAAGTTTCATGTAACAGCGAATAGAGAGAATATGTTATTATTACCAATGAAGGAATAATTTTTAGGAGGAAAAAGATATGGTATTCCCACAATTAAGCTTAGAAAATGAAAAAGGACCAAAGGCAGTAATAAAAACAAACCGTGGTGACATTACGGTCCAATTATTCCCAGAATTAGCGCCTAAAACAGTTAAAAATTTTATTGAACTTGCTAAAAAAGGATATTACGACGGAGTAATTTTCCACCGTGTCATCCCTGATTTTATGATTCAAGGTGGCGATCCAACTGGTACAGGTATGGGTGGCGAAAGCATCTATGGTGAAAGTTTTGAAGATGAATTTAGTCGTGAGTTGTTCAACTTACGTGGGGCGTTATCGATGGCTAACTCTGGACCAAATACAAACGGTAGCCAGTTCTTTATCGTGAATAATGAAAATGTACCAGCGAATATGCTAGATCAATTAGAAGGTGCAGGCTTCCCGGCTGAAATCATCGAAGCATACAAAGGTGGTGGGACACCTTGGCTAGATTTCCGTCATACTGTATTTGGTCATGTGATTGATGGCATGACTACCGTAGATGAAATTGCTAACGTACAACGTGGTCCACAAGATCGTCCAGTACATGATGTAGTGATCGAGAAAGTTGAAGTATCAGAATAATCACTCGCAATAGTAAGACATTTTAATTATTAACTAATCACAAAATAAACCAACTGGTTTCAATCATTGACCCAGTTGGTTTATTTTATTTCTAATTAGAATAGAACCTCGTTTAAAAGTCGTCAAAAATGCTTTTGTTTTTTATGTGAAGGCTTTTTTTATCCGCATCAATCCGTCTAGTAGTGTTTCTTCCGGACAAGCTAAATTCAATCGCATATGAGCATGACCGGCAGGACCAAATGAGATGCCAGGATTTAAAACAACTTTTCCTTTGGTAATCAATGTTTGTTCTAGCAACTCGTCATTCGCTTCATAAGCAGAAAAATCTAACCACATCAAATACGTTCCTTCAATCGTCATCACACCTAGTTGAGGTAAATGTTTTTCAAAAAAAGAAGTGGCAGTGGCCGCGTTTTTTTCTATATAAGGAAGCAGTTGACTAAGCCATTCTCTACCCGTTTCGTAAGCAGCTTGTGTACCGATTAGACCAAAAGTATTTATATCTTGTTGCTGATTCATTAGTAACCGCTGTTCAAATTGTTCTTTTAATTTAGGATTTTTTATAAACACCATTGAGTTTTTAATCGCTGCTAAATTAAAGGTCTTGGTTGCCGAAGTAAACGTGATTAAAGACTGACTTAGTGTTTCATCAATCGTTAACATCGAGTTAAAATGGTTCGTTGAAAAAACTAAGTCTTGATGAATTTCATCACTAAAAAGCAGCACTTTGTGTTTCAAACATAGTTCGCTTAGTTGTGATAATTCTTCTTTAGTCCAAACACGCCCCCCTGGATTGTGGGGATTACAAAGGATTACCACTTTTACTTGTTGTTCAACGATCTTTTTTTCCATATCTTGAAAGTCCATCATGAATTTATTGTTTTGTTCAATTAATTGACTCCGTATAAGCTGACGGTGATTACTCTCGACGATTGCAGAAAAAGGTGGGTAAACGGGGTCATGGATCAGCACACTGTCACCTGGTTCAGTAAAAGTTTGAATTGCAACAGCTAAACTAGATAAAACACCGCTAGTAAAGACAATGTGTTCTTTTGTTAAAGATACCTGATGCTGTTGTTTTTCCCAATTGATGACTGCGTGATATAATTTTTCTGAAACGGTAGAGTAACCAAAAAGACCTTGAGAAACATAATTTTCAAAAGCTTTTTTTACTCCAGCAGGTGATAAAAAATCCATGTCTGCAACCCATAAAGGCAATAAGTCGTCTCTTTGATAGGTTTCTTTAATTGAATCCCATTTTACGCTATCGGTATGTCTTCTTGAAACTTTCTTGTCAAATTCACTCATCTAAAGGACCCCTTTTTCTATTGAGTATTTTCAAAACTTCTTTTTTTAAATCATTTACAGTATAATGATAAATGCAAAGAGAGGGAAGTACATGACATATAAAATTGGACAAATAATTAAAGGAAAAATAACTGGAATACAGCCTTATGGTGCATTTGTGTCTTTAGACGAGGAAACACAAGGCTTGATTCACGTATCAGAAGTACAATCAGGTTACACGAAAAGTATTCACACATTGTTAAAAGTTGGCCAACCAGTAACTGTTCAAATCATTGATATTGATGAATATTCAAAAAAAATTAGTTTGTCGTTACGTACGTTGGAGAAGAAGAGCCCTGTTATTCCTTATCGAAGGAAAAGATACTTTACGAATAAAAATAAAAAGATCGGGTTTGCCACGATTGCGGAACAACTACCAAAATGGGTGGACGAAGCACTAGAAGAACTAGAACAGAAAGAAAATAAGAAATAAAAAGTGTATTTTTTCTGAAAATGTGCTAGAATTTTTATGTAAACCACAGAACAAGTTGATCGAGGTGGAAATTTTGGCAAGCAAAAAAGTAGCTGGTACAATCATGTTGCATTTGGAGGATGGATCAAAAAAATTTTTAGTCCATTCAATTGATGACAAGCTGGAGTTTGCATTAGCAGAGCTTTCAGAAGAAAAGACGGGGTTAGCAAACATACTTAGCTTTTTAAAAGAAATCGTTCATATTGATGTTAGCAAAATTAATTTGATGGAGTTGACCAATACACATATTAATCACGAAAATGTTCCATTGTTTGTTTTTGAAACTGAGCAAAAAAGTCAAAGTGAAGACTTAGGTAAAGGCTATCTTTGGGAAGACCCAGATCAAATGCGCTCTGTCCTTGGCACTTACGAAGTGGAAGGAGTTCCTTTCTTTTAATGTAGAATTAGACACCAAAAGAAACTTGAAAAAAATTCAAGTTTCTTTTTTTATGGTAACCGGCCCTCCTTAAAGGATGAAACGTTCAGTTTATCATGGATTATATTCGATAATGCAAACTTTTTTATGCTTCTTTTGAAGTAAAAGCGAATGATGATCTTTTGCTTGAATATTCTTTTGAAAAATTAAGTGAAAATGCTTGTTGACGTACCTTGGTTTACGTGATAAATTTATTAACGTTGATTTAAGAAACAGCGTAATGAAACTTTCTAAAAAAATAGCAGAAAAGTTCTTGACGTTTCTAAAAACACATGATAAGATAACTGAGTCGTTAAAAAATGACAGCTTACGAAGCTTGATTCTATCGAAAAAAACTTCAAAAAAGTTGTTGACAAATAACAAACGACGAGTTATGATAAGTGAGTTGCTGAAACACTTCTGAAAAACGAAGTCGAAAAAAACTTTTAAAAAAGAGTTGACAAACAAACGTCGCTCTGATATGATATAAAAGTTGCTACGGCAATCTCAATTGATTAGCAT